>CATXJW010000007.1 GCA_958370325.1 uncultured Collinsella sp.
AGAACATTACGTTCAACACCGATGCCCGCGCTAAGCTTGCCAAGGGCGTCAACACCCTGGCCGACGCCGTTACCGTCACCATGGGCCCCAAGGGTCGCTATGTCGCGCTGCAGCGCACGTTCGGTGCCCCGACCATCACCAACGACGGCGTTTCTGTCGCCAAGGAGATTGAGCTCGAGGACAACATCGAGAACATGGGCGCCCAGCTGGTGAAGGAGGTCGCCACCAAGACCAACGACACCGTGGGTGACGGTACCACCACCGCAACCCTGCTCGCCCAGGCCATCGTCAACGACGGCCTGCGCAACGTCGCCGCTGGCGCCAACCCGCTGGCCATTCGTCGCGGCATCGACAAGGCCGTCAACGCCGCCGTCGCCGAGATGAAGAAGCAGGCCAAGCCGGTCGAGACCAAGGAGCAGATTGCTTCCGTCGGTACCATCTCTGCCGGTGACCCCGAGGTCGGCGAGAAGATCGCCGAGGCTATGGAGGTCGTGGGCAAGGACGGCGTCATCACCGTCGAGGATTCCCAGACGTTCGACATCACCATCGACACCGTCGAGGGCATGCAGTTCGACAAGGGCTACGTCTCCGCTTACTTCGTCACGGATAACGACCGCATGGAGGCCGTGATGAAGGATCCGTACATCCTCATCACCGACCAGAAGATCTCCAGCGTCCAGGACATCATGCCTGTTCTCGAGGCTGTCCAGCGCGCTGGCCGTGGCCTGCTCATCATCGCTGAGGACATCGATGGCGAGGCTCTGCCGACCCTCGTCCTCAACAAGATCCGTGGCGCCCTCAACGTCTGCGCCGTCAAGGCCCCGGGCTACGGCGATCGCCGCAAGCGCATCCTCGAGGACATCGCCGTCCTCACCGGTGGCCAGGCTGCCCTGGACGAGCTGGGCGTGAAGGTCGCTGACATCACCGCAGATATGCTCGGTACCGCTAAGTCCGTCACCATCTCCAAGGACAACACCGTCGTCGTCGGCGGCGCTGGCTCCAAGGAGGCCATCGACGCTCGTATCGCTCAGATCAAGGGTGAGATGGAGAACACCACCTCTGACTTCGACCGCGAGAAGCTCCAGGAGCGCCTGGCCAAGCTCTCCGGTGGTGTTGCTGTCATCAAGGTCGGCGCTGCTACCGAGTCCGAGCTCAAGGAGATCAAGCATCGCGTCGAGGACGCTCTGCAGGCTACCCGCGCTGCTGTCGAGGAGGGCATTGTCGCCGGTGGCGGTGTCGCCTTCATGGACGCTGCTCCTGCGCTCGACGCCGTTGAGCTCGACGACCCCGAGGAGAAGATCGGTGTCGACATCGTCAAGAAGGCTCTGACCGCTCCGGTCGCTACCATCGCCAAGAACGCTGGCTTTGAGGGCGCTGTCGTGGTCGACAAGGTTGCCGAGCTGCCCGCCGGCCAGGGTCTCAACTCTGCCAACGGCGAGTGGGGCGACATGATCGAGATGGGCGTCCTCGACCCCGTCAAGGTCAGCCGCGTCACCCTGCAGAACGCTGCTTCTGTCGCCAGCCTGATCCTCATCACCGAGGCCACCGTCTCCGATGTGCCCAAGAACACTCAGCTTGAGGACGCTATCGCTGCTGCCACCGCTGGTCAGCAGGGCGGCGGTATGTACTAAGGCCGACAAGGTCTAGAACTCCCACCGGGAATCCGGGGGCGTGACGGGGGCTTCTCTCCGGAACGTCCTCGGACATGCAAAGAGGCTCCGCATCGCGCTTCGCGCTGCGGAGCCTCTCTGCGTCCTGCGGAATGTTCCGGAGAGAAGCCCCCGTCACGCCCCCGGATTCCCTGCGTTTACGGCCTTGAGGTCGGCGTGGGCGGAGGACTTGGTTGTTGGGAATACGTGTCCCGGTCGCTGTTTCGCGGCTTTGCCGCGAAAGGCGCGCCGCTTTGGGGCGAGTGGAGGATGTGGTTGTTGCAGTGGCTTGTCCCCTTCGCTGTTTCGCGCTTTGCGCGAAAGGCGCGCTACTTTGGGATGGGTGGGGAACGTGGTTGTTGCGGCAACTGATCCCCGCCACAAATTACCCTTGGCATACTTGCGCGAACGATTGCTCGTGCTACACTTGCAATTGCTGTTTCAGGGCGGGGTGAAATTCCCCACTGGCGGTAAATCGGGCGGTGTCAAAGGGGCGCCGTGGCGCAGGCGAGATGCCTGCGACCGAGCCGATGAGTCCGCGACCCGTGTGTGCGTTGGTTCGCATGCCGGCTGAACTGGTGAGATCCCAGTACCAACGGTTAGAGTCCGGATGAAAGAGGCAGGTGATCTTATGTCTGAACAGTCGCAGCATATCCATTTTGAGAACACGAATAGGTGGAGCACCAAACAGCTCGTTACCATGGCGTTGATGTGCGCCTTGGGCGCGCTCTTTATGTATGTGCAGCTGCCCATCCTTCCCTCGGCGCCGTTTTTGACGTATGACCCGTCGCTGGTGCCGGCGATGGTATGTGGGTTTGCGTATGGCCCCGGTGCCGGCACTGCTGTCGCCGCCATGGCGATCGTTATCCATGCGCTTACCACGGGCGATTGGGTCGGTGCGCTTATGAACTTGGTTGCTACGCTGGGTTATATTCTGCCCGCGGCTATCGTGTACCAGAAGATGCATACCTATAGGGGTGCCGTGATTGGCCTGGTGCTCGGCGTCATTGCCGCTACGGCGTTGTCTATGGTCGCAAACCTTACCATTGGTGTTTGGTTCTGGTATGGCTCGGTCGATGTGATCGCCCCGCTCATGATTCCTGCCGTGCTGCCGTTCAACCTTATCAAGACCGTTCTTAATTCGGTATTGACGCTTGCGGTGTACAAGGCGGTCTCCAACCTCATCACGCCTAAAAAGGATCAGGTCAAAGGCCGCGCATGATTGAGTGTCGGGGCGTTTCCTTTAGCTATGACGGTGCCGTACCGGCACTCGACGGCGTCGATCTGAACATCGAGGACGGGGAGTTTTTCTGCATCCTCGGTGGCAATGGATCGGGCAAGTCGACGTTTGCCAAGCATCTGAATGCACTGTTGCAGCCCGATGCGGGCACGGTACGCATCAACGGCATGGATGCGTCCGACCCCGAGCTGGTCTACGACATTCGTTCGACCGCGGGCATGGTATTCCAAAATCCCGATGACCAGCTGGTGGCAACGCTTGTCGAAGATGACGTTGCGTTTGGTCCCGAAAACCTTGGCGTGCCATCGGCACAAATTGCGCAGCGTGTACGCGAGGCGCTGAAGGGCGTGGGGCTGGTGGGCTTTGAGCGCCATGAGACCCATGCACTTTCGGGTGGTCAAAAGCAGCGCGTGGCGCTTGCCGGTGTGCTCGCCATGGAACCGCGCGTGCTCATTTTGGACGAGGCGTCCTCGATGCTCGATCCGCGTGGACGCAAGGGCCTCATGAAGGCTTGTCACGTGCTGCACGAACGCGGCATGACCATAGTGATGATTACGCACTTTATGGAGGAGGCCGCCGAGGCCGATCGTGTCGCGGTGTTTCGGGCGGGGCACGTTGCCATGCTCGGTACGCCCGAGGAAATCTTGACGCGGGCGGATGAGCTTGCGCAGCTCAACCTGGATATGCCGGAGTCGTGTCGTCTGGGCAGGTCACTTCGTGCGAAGGGCGTGCCCGTTTGCGCGCAGGTACGTGAGGCGGATATGGTCGCCGAAATTGCGCAGGCTTATGCCGAGCGAAGTGGGGCAGGCACCTCAGGGCGGCCTTCTGCATCCGATTCTCGTGTGCTCGACAACGTCTCCTCTGCAACCGACGGGACAGCCGTGTCGGAGCCCGTCATCGAGATTTCGCACCTCTCGCATAGTTACTCGCTGAGTGCCCGCGAGCGCCGTCGATGGCGCAAGCGCTCGGCCACTGCGGGCAAATCGAATAAACAGGCTCTCTGGGGAAACGACCCCAGCAGCCCGTGGGCGCTGCGCGACGTATCGCTGACGGTGCGTCGCGGCGAGTTCCTGGGCTTGGCAGGTCATACCGGTTCGGGTAAGTCGACGCTGGTCCAGCATCTCAACGGTTTGATTCGCCCCCAGGAGGGATTCGTTCGCGCGCTGGGGCTCGACCTGGCAAACAAGAAAGACGCCGCCGCGGTTAAGGCAAAGGTCGGCGTGGTGTTTCAGTATCCAGAGCGTCAGCTGTTTGCCGAAACCGTGACGCAGGACGTGGCGTTTGGCCCGCACAACCTTGGCTTGCCGCAAGATGAAGTCGACCGTCGCGTCGAGTCGTCGCTCTCGCGCGTGGGCCTCGACCTTTCCACGGTCGGCGACAAGAGCCCCTTTGAGCTTTCGGGCGGTCAGCAACGGCGTGTGGCATTCGCTGGTGTGCTCGCCATGGAGCCCGAAGTCCTGGTGCTCGATGAACCCATGGCGGGGCTCGATCCGGCTGCGCGCAGGGATTTCCTTGAGCTTATCGATCGACTTCACCGCGATGGCCTGACCGTTGTCATGGTTTCACACAGCATGGATGACCTGGCCAATTGCTGCGACCGTATCGTCGTAATGAACGAAGGTGCGGTGTTTGCCGAGGGAACCCCCGCGCAGGTGTTTGCGCATGCCGATGAGCTCAAGTCGATCGGCTTGGGCGTACCTGCTGCTCAGCGCATGGCGTTGGCGCTCGCGGAGGCGGGCGTGCCGCTGCGTTGCGGCGGGCTCTATACGGTTGAGTCGCTGGCCGACGAGCTGACAGATTTGCTGATCGGTCGCTCAGACGGTCTTTCTAACGTCGCGGACATTGCTAAATCCAAGACGGTCGCGCGAGAGGAGGGCTGCTAATGGAGGCGTTTTCGTTTGGCAGCTACTATCCCGGCGATAGTGCAATCCACCGCCTGGACCCGCGAACCAAGTTGCTCTTGGGCTTTGTGTTTCTGATCACGACGCTCACGGTCAGTGGCTTCCGCGGACTGGCCCCTGTCGCAATTTTCGTCGTGCTGATCTATGCCGTGTCCCGGGTGCCGGCTCGTCGCGTTCTGTCGTCGATGGCGCCGCTGCTGGCAATCGTCGTCGTGGTCGCGGTGCTCAACTTGTTTACCGATCAGAGTGGGCGCATCCTGTGGCAGCTCGGCTTTCTGCAGATAAGCGAGGGCTCACTGCGTTCTGCCGCCTTTATGGCGTGTCGCCTGACCCTGATGATGGCCGGCATGAGCGCCATTACGCTCACCACGCCTACGCTCGACCTCACCGCGGGCTTTGAGCGTCTGCTCGCACCGTTTGCGCGCGTGGGGCTCCCCGCGCACGAGCTCGGCATGATCATGGGCATCGCGCTGCGCTTTATGCCGCAGTTTGCCACCGAGATGAAGCAGACGGCCGATGCACAGGCAAGCCGCGGTGCACGCGTAACGGGTGGCCCGCTCGGCGGCGTGCGTATGCTCGGCAGTGTGGCGATTCCACTGTTCACGGGCGTGTTCCGTCATGCCGAGACGTTGTCTGCCGCCATGGATGCACGCTGCTATCACGGCGAGCAGGGCCGCACACGTCTGCATACGCTTGCATTTGGCCGCGGCGATGCGTTGGCGGCGGTGGTGACGGCGTTGCTGCTCATCTGCGTCATCGTCATCAATCTTCAACTTGTTTAGGCGCGATTCGAGCGCAAGAAAGGGGTCCCTATGACTGACAACGACCGCACGGCTCAGCTTGAGCGCGCCTGTTCGTATCTCAGACGCATTCCGGCGTGGTATCTAGCCACGACCGATGTGGCCGACGGGCATCAGCCCCGCGTGAGGCCGTTTTCGTTTGCCATGGTCGATGACGGCAAGCTGTGGTTTTGCACCTCGCGCGATAAGGACGTGTGGACCGAGCTCAGCGCGAACCCCAAGTTTGAGGTTTCGGGTTGGAAACCGGGGGAGTGTTGGATTGTGCTGACTGGCGAGGCCGCACTTGAGGACGACGCAGTTGCGAGCGACAAGGTGCGTCAAGCGGGTTTTAAGCACATGGTGGGCATCGGCGAGGAACACGAGAGTGCCAACGACGGCCGCCTTGCTTTCTTTTCGGTCCGCAACATTGCCGCGCGCTTCTGTGATATCGACGGCAGCGAGGAGCGCCTGGAGCTCTAGCTCACACCAACCAGGCTCTCAAACTGGCTAGTACAGGAGGAAACGTGGACGGATTGAATACGGTTTTGGAGTATCTGACGTCGGTGCCGGCGTGGTACTTGGCGACGAGCGTAGACGGGCAGCCACATGTACGTCCATTTTCGTTTGCTCAGATTCAGGACGGCAAGCTGTGGTTTGTGACGGCGCGCACCAAAGACGTGTGGCAAGAGCTGCTGCAAAATCAGCGCTTTGAGGCCACGAGTTGGTGGCCGGGCCATGGCTGGCTCATCTTGCGCGGGCGCGCCGGCTTGGATGACCGGGCTTTAGACGAAATGCGCGAAGCCGGATGGAAGCATCTAGAGCGCCTGGGCGAGCACTATGAGGGGCCTAACGACCCCACGCTCGTCTTCTTTAGCGTCGAGGATCCCGAGGCTTTTATCTGCAATCACGACGAATGGGTGCCGGTCGAGCTCTAGCCAACCGGCTCATCCTAACAACTTGGTTTTCGCATGGGCGGGCCCCGTATTGCCCGGCGCCGTTAGGAGCGTCGGTCAATACGGGGCCCGCTCTATTTGTCAATTCCTTCAAGCGAATGTGTCGGGAATGTTTCAATGCATGAATATGCAAGCCATTTACGTGTTAATGTATCTTTTGGTGCTAAAGTTTCAAACCACTTCATAACGACCACTGCGAAATGCGCATCGGTGCATAAATCGCAGACAAGGAGTCTGATATGTCTTTGAAGGTTGGAATCGTCGGCGCGGCTGGATATGCCGGAGCCGAGCTCATTCGCCTCGTGCTCGGCCATCCCGAGTTTGAACTTGTTGCCATTACGTCCAACGCCGATGCCGGCCAGCCGCTGTCCGCGGTGTATCCGAGCTTTGCTGGCGTAAGCGATCTTGTCTTCACGACGCATGATGCCCCCGAGCTCAAGAACTGCGACGCGGTCTTTTTGGCCGTGCCGCACACGGCTGCCATGGCACAGGTGCCCGCCCTGCTTGCCGCTGGAGTCTCCTGCATTGACCTCTCGGCCGACTATCGCCTGAACGACGCGTCTGTCTTTGAGGCTTGGTATGCCGCCGAGCACACGAGCCCCGAGCTGCTCAAGACCCGCGCTTTCGGCCTGCCCGAGCTGTTCTGCCAGGACTTGGAGACCGCCGCATCCGATTATGCTGACGGCAAGTCCGTGCTGGTCGCCTGCGCCGGCTGCTATCCCACCGCAACGAGTCTTGCGGCCGCGCCTGCCGTGCGTGCGGGCTGGGTTGCCGAGAACGGTCCCGTAATCGTCGATGCCATTAGCGGCGTGACGGGTGCCGGTAAGTCCTGCAACGCCCGCACCCATTTTTGTAGCGCGGACGAGAACCTGGAGGCCTATGGCGTGGGCAAGCATCGCCATACGCCCGAAATCGAGCAAATTCTGGGCCTAACCGACCGCGTCGTCTTTACTCCGCACCTGGCACCGCTCAAGCGTGGTCTGCTTTCCACGGTGACGATGCCGCTCGCGCCGCAGGCTATCGATACCTTGACCCTTGAGGATGTCGTCGACCATTACAAGAAGTTTTACGCCGATCGCACCTTTGTGCGCGTGCTTGATGCCGGCCAGCAGCCGAAGACGGCTTCGGTCGTCGGTACCAATGCCGCCCAGATTGGCCTTGCACTCAACAAGCGTGCGGGCGTGCTGGTGGCGACGGGTGCGATCGACAATCTGTGCAAGGGCGCTGCGGGCCAAGCGGTCCAGTGCGCCAACATCGTCTTTGGTTTTGATGAGCGACGAGGCTTGCCCACAGTGGCGTGCCCGGTGTAGCACATTCGATTGTTAACGATTTGGTAGTCGGGCATCGAGTGGGGCGCCACTCTTAAGCTGGTCTCATGATCACGACTGGCATGGCGCACCAACCGATGTCCGCTTTTTTTGTTTGACATAAGGAGTCATAAAGACGATGAATACCGAGCTGTTTGATATCAAGATTCGCGCCGTCGAGGGTGGCGTTACGGCTGCGGCTGGTTTTAAGGCCGCAGGTATACACGCTGGGTTCCGCAAGAACCCCGAGCGTCTGGATTACGCGCTCGTCGTGCCCGATAAACCCTGTCCCGGTGCCGGCGTGTTTACCACCAATCGCTTTTGCGCGGCGCCCGTGCAGGTGAGCCGTGCCAACCTGGGCGGTGCCGACAAGGGCTACGGTATCATCGCCGGCGTTTCGGTCAACTCTGGCAATGCCAACGCCGCCACGGGTGAGACCGGCCTTGCATGCGCGCGCGAGACGTGCAGCATCGCATCGCAGGTCATCGGCTGCGAGCCCCAGCAGATTCTGGTTGCCTCCACGGGTGTGATTGGCCAGATTCTGCCGATCGACACGTTTGAGACCGCCATTCCTGCTGCCTACGAGGCGCTCTCCGCCCACGGTGGCGCCGATGCCGCTCGCGCCATCATGACGACCGACACGCACTCCAAGGAGTACGCCGTATCCTACGTCAGTGAGGCTGCGGGTCATGCGGGCAATGTCTATACGGTAGGCGGAATGTGCAAGGGCTCGGGCATGATCATGCCCAACATGGCCACCATGATCGCAGTTATCACCACCGATGCCCCCGTCGAGCCTGCGGCACTTCATGCCCTGCTGCTCTCGACCGTCAAGCAGACCTTTAACAAGGTAACGGTCGATTCCGACACCTCGACCAACGACACCTGCATCATGCTTGCCTCTGGCGCTGCTGCCGCAGATGCCGAGCCTATCGTCGAGGGCTCCGATGCCTTTGACGAGTTGGCGTTTGCCGTACACGAGGTGTGCGAGAGCCTGGCGCGCAATATCGCCGCCGATGGTGAGGGCGCATCCAAGCTTGTTACGGTCAACGTTACCGGCGCCGTGAACGACGAGGAGGCCGATATCGCCGCCCGTGCCGTTGCCAACTCGCCGCTCGTTAAGACCTGCATCGCCGGCCACGACTGCAACTGGGGCCGCGTTGCTATGGCGCTTGGCAAGTGCGGCGTGAAGTTTAATCAGGAAGACGTTTCCATCGACATGATGGGCATGCCCGTCTGCCGCGATGGCCTGACCGTTCCCTTTGACGAGGACGAGGCTCTGCGACGTTTTGAGGCGGCCGAGATCGTGATCTCGGCCGACCTGGGCGCAGGCGACGCGGCGACCACCGTGTGGACCTGCGACCTCACGCATGAGTACATCTCCATCAACGGCGACTACCGTTCCTAGATTCCAGGCACGCTGCGCATCTTGCCGCGATTGCGGACAGCGGAGCACGGCGCGATAACGATACGAAAGACGAGGCAGATTATGAAATTCGCACGCGATTGTCGTTCGAGCGAATCCAACGAAGCGACCGCGCAGCTGCTGTTCGAGGCACTGCCGTGGATTAAAAACCTGACCGGCAAGACGGTTGTTATCAAATATGGCGGAGCAGCCATGGTCGACGAGCAGCTGCGCCGCGATGTGATGAGCGACATCGTGCTGCTCAAGATCATCGGCATGCGCCCTGTTATCGTGCACGGTGGCGGCAAGGCCATCAACGAGGCGCTTAGCCACTACGACATCCCCGTCGAGTTTAAGAACGGCCAGCGCGTGACCACGCCGGCGACCATGGATATCGTGCGCGAGGTGCTGGGCGGTAAGGTCAACCAGGAGCTGGTCGCGGCGCTCAACCATCACGGCAACCTGGCCGTGGGCGTTTCGGGCAGCGATGCCGGTACGCTCATCGCCGAGCCGCTCGACCCCGAACTCGGCCGCGTAGGCAAGGTCACGCACGTCAACACCGACTATATCGAGCGCCTGCTCGATAGCGAGTACATCCCCGTCATCGCTACCGTCGCGGCGGGGGAGGACGGCGGTTTCTTCAACATCAACGCCGATACCGCCGCCGGTGCCGTTGCGGCGGCGCTGCATGCGCATAAGGCGATCTTTTTGACCGACGTCGACGGCCTGTACAAGGACTTTAGCGATAAAGACTCACTCATCTCCAACCTAACGCTCGACGAGGTTAACGAAATGCTCTACGGCGGCGAGGTCGATAAGGGCATGATTCCCAAGCTGCGTGCGGCCGTCGATGCGCTTACCGGCGGCGTATTTCGTGCCCACATCATTAACGGTACTACGCCGCATTCGCTGCTCCTGGAGCTACTGACCGATGCCGGCGTCGGCACCGTGATCCATTCCACTGAGACGGCTTACGAGTTCGATACGCATCCGCATCCGCTTTCGACGTTTGCTGCGCGTCTGACCGAGAACCTCGATGAGGTCGAGAAGCTTCAGACGGTCTAGCCGACCCGCAGCCGCCTCATTTCTGCACCCATAGGCCTGCGCCGTCCGGCGCTCAACGAAAGGCATCCCATGTCACTTGCAGCTCAGCAATCGCTTGAATCCCATTACGTTATGCATACCTTTGGCCGCTCTCCGGTCGAGTTTGTCGAGGGTCACGGCATGAAGCTCACCGGCGACGATGGTCGTGAGTACCTTGACTTTCTTGCCGGCATCGGCGTGTGCAGCCTAGGTCATGGCGACCCGGCTGTGCTCTCGGCGCTCGAGGCACAGACCAAAAAGCTCATGCATGTCTCCAATTACTTCTACATCGAGCAGCGTGGACAGGTCGCGGCGCTGCTGTCCAAGCTTGCTAACGACGACGTAGATGGTGCACGCGTGCTTGCCGATGCCATTGCCGCCGGCGATGAGACCACGGCAGCTGCTCTTGGTGCCCCGGCTGCGGACGAGCAGGTGTGGGAGACCTTCTTTGCCAACTCCGGCGCCGAGGCCAACGAGGGCTCGATGAAGCTCGCGCGCCTGTACGCCAAGCGTGCCGGTAACGGCGGCAACACTATCGTGTGCATGCGCGGCGGCTTCCACGGCCGTACGCTCGAGACCATTGCCGCCACCATGCAGGATTGGCTGCAGGATAGTTTCCGCCCGCTGCCGGGTGGCTTTGTGGCCTGCACGCCCAACGATATCGATGAACTGCGTGCGATCTTTAAGCAGCTGGGGAGCGAAATTTGTGCCGTGATGCTCGAGCCGATTCAGGGCGAGAGCGGTGTGCACCCCATGACCGAGGAGTTTATGGCGGCAGCGCGCGACCTGGCACACGAAGTGAGCGCCGTGCTTATCGCCGACGAGGTCCAGTGCGGCATCTTCCGCTCCGGCAAGACGTTCGCTTACCAGACCTATGGCGTGGAGCCCGACATCATGAGTCTTGCCAAGGGCATCGCCGACGGCGTTCCCATGGGCGCCGTGGTGGCAAAGAAGGAGATCGCCGACGTGTTTAAGCCCGGCGATCACGGTTCGACTTTTGGCGGTAGCTGCTTGGCCATCGCGGCGTGCGCAGCGACGCTCTCCGCGCTCGTGCGCGGCGATTATGCCGACCATGCTGCCAAGGTAGGCGCCTATATGGAGCAGGCGCTGGTTAAGCTTCCGCATGTGGTAGAGGTGCGTGGCCGTGGCCTGATGCTCGGCTGCGACCTGGATGATGCCGCGGGCGACGCGCATGATATTGTTGCCCGCGCGCTGGCCGCCGGTGCCGTGACTAACGCTACGGGTGCCCATACGCTGCGTTTCCTGCCGCCGCTCGTCTGCGAGGAATCCGACGTGGACAGTCTGATCGAGATCCTGTCGGGTGTCTTGGGCTAACGCGGCGCAATAACTCAATTTTGACCGGGTTCCGGACTGCGGACGTGCCATATGCGGCACGATTCGGCGGTCTGGAGCCCGTTTTGCCTTAGATTTGCTAAGGCAGGGAGACCTGCTGGTCAAAAAACATCAAATATGAGTACTGTTACCGATTTGGTAGCAGCAATTTTGGACTAATAAGGCCAGATAGCAAGTCGAAATGGCGATGAATGCACGATTTTGATCCAGCTGTTAGTCCTTATAATGGACATATGTTACGTAACTTAAGCAAATACTATCTTTTGATATGTTGTAAGCAAGGTAGCAGTACTCATTTTTGCCATTTTTTGGCCACGGCCTTTGTGACGGACGTGCTGGCGGGTTCGAATCCCTCTGCGATGGGCCCAAAAATGAAAGGCTCCCATAGCTGGGAGCCTATCAAATCAGTGGTGGGCGATGAGGGATGTCGCGTGCGGCTGACGCCGCCCGCTCTCGCTTCGGGCCTACGGCCCTCGCGTGCTGCGCTGGAAAACGCTTCGCGTTTCCTCAGCTTCGCACCCTTTCGGGTTCGAATCCCTCTGCGATGGGCCCGAAAAAAGAAAGGCCTCCAGTGATGGAGGCCTAACAAATCAGTGGTGGGCGATGAGGGATGTCCGCGTGCGGCTGGCGCCGCCCGCGCCCCGCTTCGTCGCTCCGCTCCTCGCGTGCTGCGCTGGAAAACGCTTCGCGTTTCCTCAGCTCCGCACCCTTTCGGGTTCGAATCCCTCTGCGATGGGCCCAAAAAAGAAAGGCCCCCATAGCTGGGAGCCTATCAAATCAGTGGTGGGCGATGAGGGATTCGAACCCCCAGCCTTGTGCGTGTAAAGCACCTGCGCTAACCGTTGCGCCAATCGCCCGTGCGGAGAGAGTATAGCAAAACAATCGCCTCATTCATCTCATATCCATTAAAGGTAACCGGCGCGTGTCACAGCGGAGCTGATTCAGTTGAGATTGCCTGAACATTCCGCCCCTCTTTACGCCCTCGGGTATACTCAAAAGCTACTGATTCGATTTGATGCCCAGCAACAGCAGAGGGGATAGTATATGTGCGGTTTTGTCGGTTTTGTCGGTGGGACGGATAACCAATCCGAGGTGCTCACCAAGATGATGGACCGCATTGTCCATCGCGGTCCCGACATGGGCGGTCAGTTTATTGACGGCCGCGTTGCCCTCGGCTTCCGCCGCCTGTCGATCCTCGACCTGACCGAGGCTGGCGCCCAACCCATGGCCAACGAGGACGGTAGCGTCGTCATTGTCTTCAACGGCGAGATCTACAACTTCCAGGAGCTTCGCTCCGAGCTCGAGGCCAAGGGCTATAAGTTCCACTGCGGCGCCGACACCGAGAGCCTCCTGCACGGCTATGAGGAGTGGGGCGAGGCGGTACTCGATCGCTTGCGCGGTATGTACGCCTTCGTCATCTGGGACAAGAAGAAGAACAAGCTTTTTGGCGCCCGCGATATCTTTGGCATCAAGCCGCTCTACTACTATCCCATGGCCGATGCGGGCGACGGCGCTCCGGGCGTGCTCTTTGGTTCCGAGATCAAGAGCTTCCTGGACTACCCGCACTTCCACAAGGCGGTCAACAAAAAGGCCCTGCGTCCGTACATGACGCTGCAGTATTCGGCAACCGAGGAGACCTTCTTCGAGGGTGTCTACAAGCTGCCGCCGGCGCATTACTTTACCGTAGACATCCCGACCGGCAAGATGAACATCGAGCGCTACTGGGATTGCGATTACTCTGCCGTCGAGAAGCCGTTCGAAGAGTATGTCGATGAGCTGGACGAGGTCGTGCACGAGAGCGTCGAGGCCCATCGCATCGCCGACGTCAAGGTCGCGTCGTTCCTCTCCGGTGGCGTCGACTCCAGCTACATCGCCGCTTGCCTCATGCCCGACAAGACCTTCTCGGTGGGCTTTGACTACAAGAATTTCAACGAGACCAACTACGCCAAGGAACTTTCTGACAAGCTCGGCGTCGAGAATGTCCGCAAGATGATTACCGCCGACGAGTTCTTCGGTGCGCTCGAGGACATCCAGTATCACATGGACGAGCCGCAGTCCAACCTGTCTTCCGTGCCGCTGTGGTTCTTGGCCGAGATGGCCCGCAAGGACGTCACCGTCGTGCTTTCGGGCGAAGGTGCCGACGAGCTCTTTGGCGGCTACGCCTACTACGAGGACACGGTCCCGGTCCGCAAGTACAAAAAGATGGTGCCGCTGCCCATCCGTCGCGCGCTCGGTAACCTGGCGTTGCATATGCCGTACTTCAAGGGACATAACTTCCTGGTCAAGGGTGCCGAGATCCCTGAGAAGTCGTTCCTGGGACAGGCTCTGGTATGGCCGGAGCGCGAGGTCGACGGCGTGCTCAAGCCCGAGTACAACACCGGCGATGGCGCCTTCGAGCTTGCCGCTCCCATCTATGCGCGCGTGAAGGGTCAGCCCGAGCTGGTCAAGAAGCAGTACCTGGACATGAACATGTGGCTCCCGGGCGACATTCTGCTCAAGGCCGACAAGATGTGCATGGCGCACTCGCTGGAGCTGCGCGTGCCCTTCCTGGACCGCAAAGTCATGGAGTTCGCCGAGCACATTCCCGACCGCTACCGCATCAACGAGAACGGCAACAAACAGGTACTCCGCCACGCTGCCAACAAGTCACTGCCCGATGAGTGGGCCACCCGTCCCAAGGTGGGCTTCCCGGTGCCGATTGTCTACTGGCTGCGCGAGCAAAAGTGGTACGACTATGTCAAGGAGTACTTCACCGCGCCGTGGGCAAGCGAGTTCTTCGATACCGACGAGCTCATGCACCTGCTCGATCTGCACTTTGCGGGCAAGGGCGATTTCCAGCGCAAGATCTATACGCCGCTCGTGTTCCTGGTGTGGTACAAGCGCTTCTTTATCGACGAGGACCAGCCCGCTGTTCAGGCTGCCTAGCCTCGGCTTACGAACGCCTGCGCGTAACGGCTCCTCCGGGAGCCGTTTTTGCGTGGGTGCGTTTCAGTTACTATAAAAACCGTCCCTGCCAAGTGGCTGAGAAAGGTGAAAGATGCACCATTCGGATTCCGCGACCGTGACCACGGTCGATACGCTTGCCAAGCTTCTCGATGTGTGCGGCGAGCTGTGCGCATCAGAGCAGGTTGACGAGCGTGCCGTGACCGGCTGCTCGTTTGATTCGCGTGCGGTCTCGGCAGGTGACGTGTTCTTTTGCAAAGGTGCTGCCTTTAAGCCCGCGTTTTTGAGCATGGCGCTCGATGCGGGCGCCGTCGCATTTGTGTGCGAGGGGTCGCTGGTCGAGTCTCTGGAGCCGCTGGCGCAGGAGAGCGGTGCTGCGATGCTGGTTGTTGATAGCGTTCGCACGGCCATGGCCCTGTTGCCGCCGGAGGTCTACGACCGTCCCGACCACGACGTCAAGATCGTGGGCATCACCGGTACCAAGGGAAAGACCACGGCCGCTTTTATGCTTCAGTCCATCATCAAGGCAGCGGGCGAATCCTGCGGCATGATCGGCTCGGTGAGTACCGACGATGGCATCGAGTGCTACGAGAGCACCAATACTACGCCCGAGGCCCCCGAGGTCTGGCGCCATATCGCCAACTGCCGTGAGTCCGGTCGCCAGTCCATGGTCATGGAGGTCTCGAGCCAGGCTCTCAAGTACCAACGCGTCGAGAATCTGCCGTTTGACGTGGCGTGCTTCCTCAACATCGGCCGCGACCACATCTCGCCGATCGAACATCCCACGTTTGAGGATTATTTTGAGAGCAAACTCAGGATTTTTGACCAGGCAAAGACCGCCGTGGTGAATCTGGGCACCGAAGAGGTCGACCGTGTGCTGGAGGCAGCGTCGACGGCCGAGCGCTTGGTGACCGTTGGCGTCGAGCATCCCGAGGCAAGCCTGTGGGCAAGCGATGTCCGCATGGTCGGCTTTAACATCGAGTTTAACCTGCATGGCCTGTGTGCCGACGAGTCCGAGGCGGGGGAGAAGGTCCTGCTGGGCATCGCGGGCGATTTTAACGTGGAAAACGCGCTGGTCGCTATCGCCGCTGCGCACGAGATCGGCATCGGTATCGAGGCTATCAAGAAGGGCCTCTCCAAACTGCGTGTGCCGGGCCGTATGGAGGTCGTGGAGTCGAAGGACGGTCGCGTGATCTGTGTCGTAGACTACGCGCACAACCAGCTTTCGTTCCGTTCGCTTTTCTCGTCGGTCAAGCGCGCGTTTCCCACTAGTCCAGTCATTGCAGTGTTTGGCGCTGCCGGCGGCAAGGCGCAGGAGCGCCGCGAGCAGCTTCCGCGCGAGGCCGCACCATATTCCGACCTGATGATTTTTGCCAACGAGGACCCGGCTCACGAGGACCCGATGAAGGTCTGTCGCGAGCTTGCCGAACATGTTCCCGACGATACGCCGAACAAGATCATCCTCGATCGCGAAGCCGCTGTGCTTGCGGCGTTCAAGGCGGCGCGCGAGGAGTACGTCAACCCCGATGCTCCCACCATTGTCTTGCTGCTGGCAAAGGGTGACGAGGAGCTCATGCACGTGGGTGACGAGTTCGTGCCCATCGAGAGCGACCTTTCGTTGGCCAATCGCCTGATCGATGTTACCCAGTTTGACTAATGAACCATGATGGCGAAGGCGCCCTGAGTGCGCTGTCGCCATAAACGTGTTCCCTCAATCAAAACATGCCGTCCAAGCCCAAACCCTTCTACGTAAACGGAGTAACCATGTCCCACAACACCCTGCCGACCGTTGCCGAGCTTTCGGGCGAGATGCGCGAGCGCTTGGCCAAGGTCAAGTACGTCTTTACCGACCTGGATGCCACGATGCTCGCACCCGGCTCGTGCGTGCTGCTCGACAACGACGGCAACCCCTCGACCAAACTCGTCGAGGCCGTCGTGGCGCTCGCTCGCGCTGGTATTCAGGTGGTTCCCACCTCGGGCCGCAACCGCACCATGATCCACGAGGATGCGCGCGTGCTCGGCCTCAACTCCTACATTGGTGAGATGGGCGGCCTGGTCATGTACGACCTCAAAGCCAACGATTGGGAGTATCTGACCGGCGACATGCCCTACGACCCCTCTTGCGGTCTCACGCCGCACCAGGTGATCGAACAGACCGGTGTGTGCGAGAAGATCCTCGCCCGCTGGCCGCACAAGATCGAGTATCACAACGACATGTCGACCGGCTACAAGTACCGCGAGGTCACCGTCGGCATGCGCGGCGACATCCCCGATGACGAGGCGCAGGCCATCCTCGACGAGGCCGGCTGCGGCTTGGTGTGGGCCTGTAACGGTCACCTGACGCATCTGTCCAAGCCGACGACGCTCGAGCTTAATCGCGTCGAGGACGGTCGCGCGTTTAACATCAACCCCGCGGGCCTCAACAAAGGCGTCGCCATTGCGCGCTTCTGCGAGCACCTGGGGATCGAGCGCGAGGAGACGCTCGCGCTCGGCGACTCCGAGTCCGACTTCTACATGGCCGATCACGTGGGCACGTTCTGCCTGGTCGAGAATGGCCTGACGAGCGCCGGCGCGCCCGAGTTCCTGGCTGCTTGCGAGAACGCTTTCGTTACGCGCGGCAAAATTGTCGATGGTTGGGCGGCGACGGCAGAGCTGCTGGTCGCGGCGCGTTCGTAGCGCGGCGTCGCCGCACTTGGACATGTCTTTTCGAGAGAGACTGGTGAGGTAATGTCCGATATCGAGAATCCGACAGGCGACACGCGCCCGATTGGCGTGTTCGATTCTGGTTTGGGCGGTCTGACGGTTGCGCGCGCCATCGCGACGGCGCTGCCGCATGAGTCCGTCTACTACTTCGGCGACACCAAACGCTGCCCCTACGGCACGCGCACCGAGGATGAGGTGCGCTCGTTTGCGTTGCAGGCGGGCCGTTGGCTGTCGAAGCACGACGTCAAGATTATGGTTATCGCCTGCAACACGGCGACAGCTGCGGCCTTGCGTCTGGCCCAGCAGGTGCTCGACGTTCCCGTGATCGGCGTGATCGCGCCGGGTGCCCGTGCGGCAATCAACAGCACCCGTTCGCGTCGCGTGGGCGTGCTCGCCACCAACCTCACCATTCGCTCGGGCGCCTACACGCGCGCCATCCAGGACCTGGATGCCGGCGTGGACGTGTACGGCTGCCCTGCTTCGAGCTTTGTCGAGGTCGTCGAGCATGAGCTCGCGTCGGGTGCGCACCTGCAGGAGCAGTGGCTCGAGAACGAGGACATCTTCGATACGCCTGCCGTGCGTGCGCTGGTGGGTACCACGGTTGAGCCGCTGCGCGACCACGGTATCGATACCGTGGTGCTCGGCTGTACGCATTTTCCGCTGTTGGTGGGACCTATCCGCCATGCGCTGGGGCCTGGGGTGCGCGTCGTGAGTTCCGCCGAGGAGACCACGCGCGAACTGACCGATATCCTCACGCGCCGCGAACAGCTGGCGGGCGACGCCGCCGAGCCGCAGCATCGTTTTGCCACGACGGCCGATAACATTGCCGAGTTTGCGGTGGCGGGCAGCTTTATCTTTGGTCAGCCGCTCAAGAGCATTGAGCATATCGATATCGATGAGCTGAAATAGATGTAAGGCCGCCGCTAAAGCCTTCGCCACACCTTTTGCCGAAAGGATTTTTCTATGGAGTACATGCAGGTCAACCGCGCCAACGGTCGCGCCGCCAACGAGTTACGTCCCGTTAAGCTCACCCGTGGCGTCATGAAGCACGCCCACGGTTCGTGCCTGGCCGAGTTTGGCGATACGCGCGTGCTGTGTGCCGCCACTATCGAGGAGGGCGTGCCGGGCTGGCGAAAGGGAGCTAAGGCCGGCTGGGTGACCGCGGAATACGCCATGCTGCCGGCGTCGACCGGCAAGCGCTGCAAGCGCGAGCACGCCAACCGCAAGGGCCGCTCCATGGAGATTGAGCGCCTCATTGGCCGCAGTCTGCGTACCGTCGTCAACATGAAGGCGCTCGGCGAGTACACCGTTACCGTCGACTGCGACGTGATCCAGGCCGATGGCGGTACGCGTACGGCGAGCATTACCGGCGCCTGGATGGCGCTGCACGACGCCCTCGCCATGTGGGTCGAGGCGGGCAAAATCGAGCGCATCCCGCTTACCGGCCAGGTGGCCGCCATCTCCATGGGCGTTGTCGACGGCAATACGCTGCTTGACCTCGATTATTCCGAGGACAGCCATGCCGAAGTCGACATGAACCTCGTCGCCACCGACACCGGTGAGATGATCGAGCTCCAGGGCACCGGCGAGCAGGCGCCCTTTGACCGTAAGCGCCTCAACGCCCTGCTCGACCTGGGCGACAAAGGCATCGCCGAGCTCATCGAGCTCCAGCGCCAGGCCCTCGCCTAACCTACCAAAAAGTGACAGGTTTATTTTGGCAGGTTTTATCTGGGAAAACGCCGAAGAATAAGACTGCCGTTGATTGAGAGGGGAGAGGCGGAGGCCCTCGTCGCCCTCGGCGCGGCATTGCTATAGAGACAAGGAGACCACTCATGGCACTTGAGAAGATCGACATCGACACCCTCGACCCGGCGGCGACCATTGTCGTGGCAACGGGCAACGCCCATAAGCTCACCGAGATCGAGGCCATTTTGGGCAAGGTCATGCCCGAGGTTCGCTTTGTGGCGCTCGGCCAGCTGGGCGATTTTGAGGACCCCGAGGAAAACGGCACGACGTTTTTGGAGAACGCCATCATCAAGGCGCAGGCTGCCGTCGAAGAGACGGGGCTCATGGCCATTGCCGACGATTCGGGCCTGGTCGTCGACGCACTGGACGGTGAGCCCGGTGTGTATAGCGCGCGCTACGCGGGCGTTCACGGCGACGATGCCGCCAACAACGCCAAGCTGCTCGTGAATCTGGAGGGCGTGGCCGACGAGGACCGCACTGCGCGCTTTATGAGCGTCGTCGCGCTCATCGATACGGATGGTTTGGTCACCTATGGCGAGGGCGCCTGCGAGGGCGTTATCGCGCACGAGGGTCGCGGCGATCACGGCTTTGGCTACGACCCGCTGTTCCTGCCGGTCGATACGCCGGGCAAGACTATGGCCGAGCTCACGGCGGGCGAGAAGAACGCCATCAGCCATCGATTCCATGCGCTCGAGCACCTATCTGCCAAACTGACGGGCGAGGAGTAAGCCGTGCGTGCGGTGGTGCAGCGCGTACTCAATGCCAGCGTGACAGTCGACGGCGAGTGCGTGGGCAAAATTGGGCGCGGCTATCTGGTGCTGTTGGGCGTGGGTCACGGCGACACGCGCGCCGAGGCTGTTAAGCTGTGGGGCAAGCTCCGCGGCTTGCGTATTAACGAGGACGAGAACGGCAAGACCAACCTGGCACTTGCCGATGTCGACGGCGAGGTTCTCGTGGTGTCACAGTTCACGCTGTTCGCCGATTGCCGTCACGGCCGCCGTCCGTCGTTTACCGATGCCGGCGCCCCCGATGTCGCCAACGAGCTCTACGAGTACTTCCTGACGCTCGTTCGCCAAGATGTCGAACACGTGGCGCACGGCATCTTTGGCGCCGATATGAAAGTCGACTTGGTCAACGACGGCCCATTCACCATCGTCTTGGACACCGACAACCTTTAGGTTACGCGGTTTTACCAAACCGCGTAACAACTGGTCATGCGAGGTTGACGTCTGGTACGTATTTGGGATGGGGCTTTTTTAGCTACTTGCGTGTGGCGGCAGCAGAGTGCTATAGTATTAGAGTTTTGTCTATCTTAGGGGTATTATCCCCTTTTTGAATTGCACCTTCTGGAGGCTCTGTTCATGGAAGAGATGGAAGTCAATCACGTCGACGACATCCACGAGAAGCTGACCGATATGGTGGGCGATCGCGTCAAGGTGAAGGCCAACATGGGCCGCACCCGCGTCGTCGAGCGCATGGGCACCATCAAGAGCGTCCACCCCGCCGTCTTTATCGTCGAGGTCGACGAGCGCCGCGGCCGCAAGTCGCGTCAGTCCTACCAGTATATCGATGTCCTCACCGGTCAGGTCGAGCTGTTCGACCCCGAGAGCGGCGAGCATATCTTTACCCCGCTCGGCAATCAGCTCGAGGAGCACTAGCGGTGACCGATTGGTCCCTGACCCTTTCCGCGCCGGCAAAGATTAACCTCTACCTGGGGGTTCATACCGAGCGTGACGACCGCGGCTACCATAAGGTCGATTCCCTGATGGCAGCCGTCGGTCTTTCCGATACCGTGACGGTTACGCCGGCACGGGCGTTGACCGTCCAGACGGTTCCAGCATCAGATTTTCCCATGCAAAAGAATACGGCGTATCGGGCTGCGGTTGCTATGGCCGGGCATTATGGTCGCGAGGCAAACATCTGCGTGACGATTGAGAAGCGCATTCCATTGTGCGCCGGCTTGGGCGGTCCCTCGACGGATGCGGCCGCAGTCATTGTTGCCTTGGCGGAGCTCTGGGGAATTGATCGCACCGATCCCGCGCTGGACAACATCGCGCGCGGTATTGGCGCCGACGTTCCCTTCTTTTTGCACGCGAGCCCTGCGTTCTACGTAGGTGGGGGAGACGTGCTGGCAACCGAGTATCCCGCACTACCCGCGACGCCCGTCGTGCTGGTCAAGCCGCGCGAGGCAAGCGTTTCGACAATTGAAGCCTATCGACGTTTTGACGAGGCCCCGGTGCCTGCAGACAAGCCCGGCGCGATAGCTTCTGCCTTGCGTGCTGGTGATGCCGAGACGGCATATGCGCTCATCCATAACAACCTGGGTGTCATTTCCGCACGGATGGAGCCGCAGATTCAAACGGTTCTCGATTGGCTGCGTAAACAGGACGGCACCGTTGCTGCAGATGTGTGCGGATCGGGTGCCTGCTCGTTTGCCATTTGCGACACGGCCGCCACGGCCGAAAGGCTTGCCGACACTGCCCTGCAAAACGGCTGGTGGTCCTGCGCGACGGAGCTCATTCCCAACACGGTTCGCATCGAAGTGCCAAAGAAGTAAAAATTTCTCTAGCACACGACGGAAATCTTTGTTACTATAGTCGAGCTAACGGGTTGTGGCTCAGTTTGGTAGAGCACTGCGTTCGGGACGCAGGGGTCGCTGGTTCAAATCCAGTCAACCCGACCAGAGCATGAGGAGGGACCGCTTCTTGCGGTCCCTTTTTTTAGCTATTGTTGTGATACCGCGATACCCGCGGTATACTCATTCGAGCTTGTCTCGCTGTATTGTGGAGGTCTACATGTTTGGACTGAGGGCTCCTGAGCTCATCATTATTCTCGTCGTTGTCCTGATTATCTTCGGGCCCAAGAACCTGCCGAAGCTCGGCAAGTCCCTCGGCTCTACCGTCAAGAATATCCGCGAGGGTATGGAGGGCGACGATAAGGCCGAGACCAAGCAGGCCGAGGAGGTCGTGGTCGAGCAGTCCGAGGAGGACAAGGAGATTGCTGAGCTCGAGGCCAAGCTCGCTGCTGCCAAGAAGAAGCAGGCAGAGGACAGCGACGCGGACGCAGAGTAGTCCCATCCCTTTGGGGTGAGCACCTGACCGGCTTGCCCGCAGGCTAGCCGGTCTTTTTCGTTTTGTTGACAGTTGATTGTTTGATCAGAGTTGGGGAGATATCCGTATGGACGCAAGCCAGATCGTACTGACCGCTGAGGGCCGCCAGAAGCTCGTCGAGGAGCTCGCTTGGCGTGAGGGCGATTACGCCAAGGAGATCGTCGAGGACATCAAGGAAGCCCGCGCGTTCGGCGACCTTTCGGAGAACTCCGAGTACGACGCCGCTAAGGACAAGCAGGCCCAGAACGCCGCTCGTATTGCCGAGATCCAGGCCATCCTCGCCAACGCTCAGGTTGCTGCCACCACGGGCGATCTGACCGTCTCCATCGGTTCCACCGTTTCGCTGATTGATCCCAACGGCGAGGTCATGGAAGTCACGCTCGTTGGTACCACCGAGACCAACTCGCTCGAGCACAAGATTTCCAACGAGTCTCCGGTCGGTCACGCCATCATCGGTCACGGCGAGGGCGACTCCGTCGAGGTCGTTACGCCTTCCGGCAAGACTCGCGTCTACACCATCGCCAAGATCGCACGCTAGACCACGGTCCCGCGTAAAGGTATGTTTTCGCTCCCTGGGACCGAATCCTGGGGAGCGTTTTAGTTTGAGGAGCTAACTTATGGCAGAGAACCAGAACGCCGCCGATCAGGCATCGACGCTCAACGACGAGCGCGCCACCCGCCTGGCCAAGCGCGCCGCCCTGTTCGAGGCGGGCCAGAATCCCTATCCCGAGCACTCTGAGCTTGAGGACTACGTTGCCGATATCGAGGCTAAGTACGCCGAGCTTGCCGATGGCGAGGACACCGAGGACGTCGTGAAGATCGCCGGCCGTGTGGTCGCCAAGCGCGGTCAGGGCAAGATCATGTTCATCGTCGTGCGCGATGCGACTGCCGAGATTCAGCTGTTCTGCCGCATCAACGACATGGACGAGGCTGCCTGGAATACGCTCAAGTCCCTCGACCTGGGCGACATCCTGGGCGTGACCGGCGTGGTTGTGCGCACCCAGCGCGGCCAGCTTTCCGTTGCCCCTAAGAGCGCGACCCTGCTTGCCAAGGCCGTTCGTCCGCTGCCCGAGAAGTTCCACGGTCTTTCCGACAAGGAGACCCGCTATCGCCAGCGCTATGTCGACCTGATCGCCAACGACGACGTTCGCGAGACCTTCCGTAAGCGTTCGCAGATCCTTTCCACCTTCCGTCGCTTTATGGAGTCTGACGGCTACATGGAGGTCGAGACCCCCATCCTGCAGACCATCCAGGGCGGCGCTACTGCCAAGCCGTTCATCACGCACTTCAACGCGCTCGATCAGGAGTGCTACCTGCGCATTGCTACCGAGTTGCACCTCAAGCGCTGCATCGTCGGCGGTTTTGAGCGCGTGTTCGAGATCGGCCGTATCTTCCGTAACGAGGGCATGGACCTTACCCACAACCCCGAGTTCACCACGATGGAGGCCTACCGTGCCTTCTCCGACCTCGAGGGCATGAAGGCGCTCGCCCAGGGTGTCATCAAGGCGGCTAACAAGGCCATCGGCAACCCTGAGATCATCGAGTACCAGGGCCAGACCATCGACCTTTCTGGTGAGTGGGCCAGCCGTCCCATGACCGACATCGTCTCCGACGTGCTCGGCAAGCAGGTCACCATCGACACGCCGGTCGAGGAGCTTGCTGCCGCCGCGCGCGAGAAGGGCCTGGAGATTAAGCCCGAGTGGACCGCCGGCAAGATTATCGCCGAGATCTACGATGAGCTGGGCGAGGACACCATCGTCAACCCCACGTTCGTGTGCGATTACCCCATCGAGGTCAGCCCGCTTGCCAAGCGCTTTGAGGACGACCCGCGCCTGACGCACCGCTTTGAGCTGGTTATTGCCGGTCACGAGTACGCTAACGCATTCTCCGAGCTCAACGACCCGGTCGACCAGGCTGAGCGCTTTGCTGCCCAAATGGCCGAGAAGGCCGGCGGCGACGATGAGGCCATGGAGTATGACGAGGACTACGTGCGCGCCCTCGAGTACGGTATGCCTCCCGCGGGCGGCATTGGCATCGGCATCGACCGCGTGGTCATGCTGCTCACCAACCAGGCTTCCATCCGCGACGTGCTGCTGTTCCCGCACATGAAGCCCGAGAAGGGTTTCCAGTCCGGTGCCGCTGCCGCCAAGGCTGCCGAGGCCGGCAACGCCGCGAGCCCGTTCGTTGAGTCGCTTAAGCCCACGCTCGATTACTCCAAGATCGCCGTTGAGCCGCTGTTCGAGGAGTTCGTCGACTTCGATACCTTCTCCAAGAGCGATTTCCGCGCTGTGAAGGTCAAGGCATGCGAGGCCCTCAAGAAGTCCAAGAAGCTGCTGAACTTTACGCTCGACGACGGTACCGGTACGGACCGCACCATCCTCTCCGGTATTCACGCTTATTACGAGCCCGAGGACCTGGTCGGCAAGACCTTGCTCGCCATCACCAACCTGCCTCCGCGCAAGATGATGGGTATTCCCAGCTGCGGCATGCTGATCAGCGCTGTCCACGAGGAGGAGGGCGAGGAGCGCCTCAACCTGATCCAGCTCGACGCCTCCATCCCCGCCGGCGCAAAGATGTACTAACTAGTTACGCGGTTCTACGAACCGCGTAACGGCTCGACGCTGCGTGGGCCGCATTTGGACAATCTGACGTTCAACTTCAAGGGCGCGACCAGAAGGTCAGCGCCCTTTCGTTTCACGTCACCTTGTCTCAAATGCGGCCCGCTCGCTGACTTATGCTCAACCTATGGTGTCATCTCACCTCAAAAGTACTAATTGGTTCCGCCGTTCGGTAGTCATTGGGGACGTTCTTAAACGATTGCCCAACGGCTATTGAGCACATGGCTCGCATGACAGCCGTCTCTTTTATGTTTCCTTTAGCCGTCGCTGCCTAGGATGGGGGTTAGTCGGCAGGAAGGGAGCGTCTATATGGACGGCGCGAGCGATCGTGCAATCGAAGAGGACATGCTCGATCAGTTCAACTATTTTGATGATGAGGACGAGGAATTGATCGATCGGCGCGAGCCGGCGGCGCTCGATGCTTTCGACCTTGTTGATGAAGGGCCCGACGAGGACGAGGTCGAATCGACGAAACCCCCACAGCCTTCGCACCATGATTCGTTGCTCTCAAGAGTCCCCATGCACCACGGTGTCCGTGCCGGCGCCCTCCATATGAAAACCGACTGGCGCCAGATCGTGACGGCAGGCGATGAGCTTGCCGTCGATGCGCCGCTCACCGATAAATCATCCATCATCTGCCGCACCGGCATGCTTATGCTGGCAAGCGGAACAGGTGCCTGGCGCGTGCGCGATACCATGAATCGTGTTGCTGCCGTACTCGGCGTCACGATTCACGTCGACCTGAGTCTCCTGTCGTTTGAGTGCACCTGCATCGAAGGCGGCCACTGCTTTAACGAGGTCGTCAGCCTACCCACAACGGGAGTCAATACTCATCGCATTTGGATGATGGAGAGCTTCTTAAAGGAAATCGAGGTTTACGGGCGCCGGTTTACCGTGCATGAGTACCACGAGATGCTCAAGACCGTTGAGAGTTCAAAACCCGATTACACTCCCTGGCAACAGGGCCTTGCGGCGGCCTGTGCTTGTGGTGCCTTTGTCTTTTTGCTCGGCGGCGGCCCTATCGAGATGGCTTGTGCATTTGTGGGCGCTGGTGTCGGCAACTTTGTTCGCTCCCATATTCTCAAGCAAGGCCTTGGCCAGTTTAGCGCGCTGACGATCGGAGTTGCGCTCGCTTGCGTTTCGTATCTGCTGGCATTGCTCGGCCTTGGCCAGGTCATTCCGGGGGCAATGTCGCACCAAGAAGGCTATATCGGCGCCATGCTCTTTGTGATTCCCGGCTTTCCCCTCATTACGGCAGGCCTCGACATCGCTAAGCTCGATATGCGAAGCGGCATTGAGCGTCTTTCGTATGCTGTGTCGATTATTGTGATGGCGACCCTCGTAGGCTGGATGGTTGCCGAGTGTGTGGGGCTGGCGCCGGATGACTTTGCCCCGCTCGGGCTCTCACCGTTGGCTCTTACACTCTTGCGTGTGGTGATGAGCTTCGCCGGTGTATTTGGCTTCTCGGTTATGTTCAACAGTCCGGTAAAGATGGCGGCGGCGGCAGGGCTCATCGGCGCCGTGTCTAATACCTTGCGCCTTACGCTCGTCGATGTGCCGACGCTGCTTCCCTTTCTGGGCTTGAGCGCTTGCATGCCTCCCGAGGCGGCGGCGTTTATCGGCGCGCTGGTATCGGGTCTGCTCGCGAGCTTAGCCGAAATCAAGCTCACCTATCCACGTATCGCCCTCACGGTGCCATCGATTGTCATTATGGTGCCGGGCTTGTATCTGTATCGCTCAATGTATTACATGTGCACCTTCGACACGGTCAATATGCTCGGCTGGTTTGTGCGTGCAGTGCTCATCGTGGCGTTTTTGCCCGTTGGCCTGGGTGTGGCGCGTACGCTCACCGACCCTCGCTGGCGCCACACCAGCTAATTGGTGCAAATGAAACTGATCCGCAAAACATGAACGTGGATAATCTCCCGTTTTTGGCCTGTTTACGGGCTCAAAACGGGAGATTATTCACGCTCGTGGAATGGGTGTCCGAAAATCCACGCTCGTTGGGCCGATGCAGACGCACCTGGCAATTCCTTTTTTGTAGACGTTGTCACGCGGCTACGCGCGGGAAAGGTCCCAACGGTTAACATATACTCCATATGGGTAAAGAGACCAAAGCGCTGCCGCGGGGCGGCGCTTTGCGTTTGAAAAAACTAGCTCGTCTAAGAGGAACTAGCATGTTAGACCGTTTTACCGATCGCGCGCGCAAGGTCATGTCCATGGCCAAGCAAGAGGCGCTCGATCTGCACTCAAATAAGGTGGGCACCGAGCACCTGCTGCTTGCGCTCGCTAAGGAGGACGAGGGTATTGCCGCCGAGGCACTGCGTTCGCTCGATATCTCCTACGATGACATCATGGATACCCTCAAAGAGGTCCAGACCACGGTTCCCGAGCCCAGCGAGGAGACCGAGGCTGCCAAGCTCGCCTTTACGCCGCTCGTCATCAGCGTGATGGAACGCTCCTTCCGCGTGGCACGCGAGAACAACCAGACCTACGTTTCGACCGAGCACTTGCTGATCGGCATCGTCGAAGAAGGCAACGGCATGGCCATGGACATCCTCATGCGCCTGGGCGTGTCGTCTGCTTCCATTAAAAAGGCCATCGAAAAGCTCACTGCCAAGGATCAGGACAAGAAGCGTCCGCTCGCTGGCGCTGGCGCTGGTCGTCCCGGTGCGGGCCTGCCGTTCTTTAGCGGCTCGGATGCCTCTCAGCAAAAGGGGAGCGGCACCGACACGCTCAAGCAGTTCGCCACCAACCTCACGCAAAAGGCGCGCGACGGCGAGCTCGATCCCGTGATTGGCCGCGAAAAGGAAGTCCAGCGCATGATGGAGATCCTTTCGCGCCGCACCAAGAACAATCCGCTTATCCTGGGCGATCCCGGCGTGGGCAAGACGGCTATCGTCGAGGGCCTGGCGCAGCAGATTGCTGCTGGCAACGTGCCCGAGAACCTCATGAACCAGAATATCTGGACGCTCGACCTACCGGGTCTCGTTGCGGGCGCCAAGTATCGCGGTGAGTTCGAGGAGCGCCTCAAGAACGTGATCCAGGAGGCAACCGAGGCCGACGACGTCATCCTGCTTATCGATGAGATGCACACCATCATCGGTGCCGGTTCCGCCGAGGGCTCCATCGACGCGAGCTCCATGCTCAAGCCGGTGCTCGCGCGCGGCGCCTTCCAGATTATCGGTGCCACCACGGCCGAGGAGTTCCGCAAGTACCTCACCAAGGACCCGGCCTTCGAGCGCCGCTTCCAGACCATCGATGTCGAGGAGCCGAGCGTCGAGGATACGGTCAAGATCCTGACCGCGCTCAAGCCGCGCTACGAGGAGCACCACCACGTGCGCTATACACAGGGTGCCATCGAGGCCGCCGCGAACCTCTCCAACCGCTACATCCAGGATCGCTTCCTGCCCGATAAGGCAATCGACCTCATCGACGAGGCCGGTGCCCGCGCTCGCATCGCCGCGAATCGCGCGCCCGAGCCGGTGCGCGAGGCCGAGCATCGCATCGAGGAACTCAAGGCTGCCGCACAGGAGGCTACCGAGAGCGACGATATGAACAAGGCCGCCGAGATCACCGAGCAGCAGAAGGCTGCCGAGATTGAACTCGCCGAGGCCAAGGCTGCCTGGACCGCCGAGCTCGACGCCAGCCCGCTCACCATCGATGTGAGTCAGATCGCCGATATCGTGTCCGTGACTTCGGGCGTGCCGGTGTCCTCGCTTACCGAAAGCGAGAGTCGTCGCCTGCTGCAGGCCGAAAGCGTGCTCAAGACGCGCATCATCGGTCAGGATGAGGCTGTCGAGGCCGTTGCCAAGGCCGTGCGCCGCAGCCGCTCGCCGCTCAAGGATCCGCGTCGCCCCGGCGGCAGCTTTATCTTCTTGGGTCCCACCGGCACGGGCAAGACCGAGCTCGCCAAGACGCTCGCCGAGTACCTCTTTGGCAGCAAGGACGCACTCATCAGCTTCGACATGTCCGAGTTCGGTAGCGAGTTCGAGGTCTCCAAGCTCATCGGCAGCCCTCCGGGTTACGTCGGTCACGATGAGGGCGGCCAGCTCACCAAGGCCGTTCGTCGCCACCCGTACTCGGTCGTGCTGTTCGACGAGATCGAGAAGGCGCACCCCGATATCTTTAACATCCTGCTGCAGGTGCTGGAGGAGGGCCGCCTGACTGATAGCCAGGGCAAGACGGTCGACTTCCGCAATACCGTGATCATCATGACGTCCAACGTGGGCGCCCGCGAGATCGCACAGGATGCGAGCGTTGGCTTTGGCACTACCGGCGAGCAGGGTCTCACGTCGAGTGAGATCCGCGGCCGCGCGATGGGCGAGCTCAAGCGCCTGTTCCGCCCCGAGCTGCTCAACCGTATCGACGATATTGTGGTGTTCCAGAAGCTCTCGGGCGAGAATCTCACCAAGATCGCGCACCTGCTGGTGGACGATCTGCGCCAGCGCCTGATCGCTAACGGCATGAATATCAAGCTCACCGATGCGGCCTATGACAAGATCGTGGCCGAGGGCACCGACCTCACCAACGGTGCGCGTCCGCTGCGCCGTGCTATTCAAAAGCTCATCGAGGACCCGCTGTCCGAGGAGCTGCTGGCCGGCGAGTGGGGCGAGGGCGATACCGTCCTGTGCGACGTGGCCGATGGCAAGTTTGTCTTTAGCCACGGCACGGGCGAGATCCCGGCACCGCGTCCGGCGGGCACGCTCGGTGGCGATACCGCCCCGGCGGCACCGCACACTGGCAACGCCGCGCCCGTGAGCGGCGGCGTGACCTCGGGCCCCGGCGGCATGATGCAAGCCGGTTCCGGCGCGCTGTAGGGCGTAACAAAACCTTGTGTCCACGAGGGCGTTCCAAAGGAGCGCCCTTTTTCTGTTGGAAAGGCCCCTTCGTTCAAAGTAGGTCTCATTAAACAAACCAATGGCGTATGCATAAACGTTGATCAAGCGTTTAGGTTGGTTGAAGGGTCCAACGTCCCTTCGGCGCGGCCCGTCTAACATGCTTTATCTTAATAAAGTGGCGTTTCCCTGCCGTTAGCCGATGATGCAAGGGCGCTCGGCGTTTTCGACTGGTTTATGCACGCAAAGTCTGGGAATATACAAGTCGCATGTCTTACTGTCTAACCAGTTGCGCCAAGGAGGCACCATGGATTACAAGATCACCGGCTACGAGCCCGCCCAGCTGTTCCATTTCTTTGAGGAGGTCAGCGCGATCCCCCGTGGGTCTGGCAACGAGAAGGGCATCAGCGATTTCCTGGTTGCGTTTGCCAAGGAGCGCGGCCTCGATGTGTACCAGGACGAGGTCTACAACGTCATCATTCGCAAGCCCGCTTCTGCCGGTGCCGAGAATGCCCCGGCCGTGATGCTGCAGGGCCACATCGATATGGTGTGCGACAAGTTGGGCTCTGTTGAGCACGACTTTACGACCGATGGTATCGACCTGGTCGTCAAGGACGGCGTCCTCACCGCTAACGGCACCACCCTGGGCGCCGACAACGGCATTGCTGTCGCTCTGATGCTTACTGTGCTCAACGACGATTCGATCGTTCACCCCGCCCTCGAGTGCGTATTCACCACCGACGAGGAGACTGGCCTGGTCGGCGCTGAGACGCTCGACAAGTCCCAGATTAGCGCCCGCACCATGATTAACCTTGACTCCGAGGAAGAGGGCGTTGCCACCGTCAGCTGCGCCGGCGGCGTCGTCGTTACCTACACTTGCCCGATCGCGCGCGAGCACAAGACCGGTAGCACCCTCACGCTCGACATCTCCGGCCTACTGGGTGGTCATTCCGGCAACGATATCAACCTGGAGCGCGGCAACGGCAACCTCATCATGGCCCGCATCATCGACCGCCTGATGGTTGCCGGCGAGCCCGCCATCGTCAGCTTTAACGGCGGCACTAAGGACAACGCCATCAACCGTGAGTGCAAGGCTGTTCTGGTCTACGCCGACCACGCTGCCGCCGAGGTCGCGGCCGAGATCGCCCGTGGCATCATCGCCGACGTCACTGCCGAGCTCGAGGTCTTCGACCCCGGCTTTACCTGCACCGTCGAGATTGCCGATAACGCCGAGGTCGAGGCCATGGACCAGAAGTCCGCACTTGCCCTCATTCGCGCTCTGCGTCTTGCCCCCAATGGTGTGATCCGCCGCAACGTCGCCACCGACGGTTCCGTTGAGGTTTCCTCCAACATCGGCGTGGTCGCCACTTCTGACGACGAGGTCAAGATCATGCTGTCCCCGCGCTCCTCGATCACTTCGCTGCAGAACGAGTTCAAGGACCGCCTGCAGACGCTGGCCGATGTCCTGGGCTTCGACGCCAAGTTTGAGTTCGAGTATCCCGGCTGGAGCTATGCCGAGCATTCGCCGGTCCGCGACGTCTTTGTCGAGAGCTATCGCGAGCTCTTTGGCTCCGAGCTGCGCATCGAGTCCATTCACGCCGGCCTTGAGTGCGGCCTGTTTGCCGAGGCCCTGCACGGCCTGGACGCCATCGCCGTGGGCCCGACGCTCTCCGATGTCCACACCCCGGACGAGAGCATGGAGCTCGCTTCTGCCGAGCGCTTCTACGAGCTGCTCATCGACGTCCTCAAGCGCCTCGCTGCGTAAAGGTCGCGCTAGCAGCAGTTCGAGCCACGTGCTAGCGGATTGCAAATGACATTACGAGAGGGGGCATCCGAACTTTTGTGACGGGTGCCCCCCCTCTTCTTTTAAGAAATGTGGATTGATTGGCGCCTAGCCCATATCCGCCTTGATGAGGTCGAGGGTGCGCTGGCAGTTTTCGCGGACGGGGCCGAGCATGTGCTCGCGCAGGTCCGCCATGCCGGGCAGGTCGGCGTATTCGTCCATGATCTCTTCCATGCAAATGGGCACCTCGTAGGCGAGGTCCATCATGGTCGCAAAGCAAAACTTCTCGGATAGCCCGGCATCGGTGAGCGCCGCCTCCAGCGCGGGGTCGCCCATACCGTGGTATCGGCGGATAGCGCCTGGACCGATGCGCCCCACTCGATTTTCGCCGCCAACGCTCATGGCAAGGCGCGCCCGGCGGCGCATACGCTCGTACGCCAAGCCCGATGCGACATCGTACATGGGTGCGAGCGCTGCGTTTGTGCCTTTGCCTAGGATGAGCGAGTAGTTTTTAGCGTGTGCGTCAGGCGCTCCGATAATGGCGTTATAGAACAACATATAGGTAAAAAGCACAAGATTCATGTGGTGGGGGACTGTGTTAATCAGTCGTTCTTGGATGTCTCGTGTGGTTGGTCCTCCGTCGGCGGTGTATTTCTGGCTTGGCAATACACCGAGCGCCTGGCAAAAGTCCTCCTGATGCAGCCTTTCGATATTTCCGCTGCTATTGACCATTCTGTCGTACCGTTCAACGACGAGCGCGGCTTCGTCTTCAAATGTGCAATAGGAGACGTTGGCAGTTGGAATGCCAACACGCCGAGCCGTTTTCATGCAGACGAATTCGTTTAAGGCCTGATGTTTGAACCCAACGACACCATTTTTGAAGATATGGGTAGTGGGGGATGACCCTAGACATTCGCACCATTGGCCATCATGCCAAGCTAGTGCAAATTTGCCTTGGTTGCCGCCCAGGGACCAGCTTTCGTTGGAGCCCATCCATGTCTCTCTTTCGTCATCGCGAATTGCTTTGAGCTTGTGAGCGATTTGAGAATTGGTAAGCGGGCGGTATGCCGAGACCCTGCCGCGGGCGGCGCCTAATTGATCGGTTCGACAAAACTGAACGGCCCCCGCGCAGTCAAGACCGATATGGCACAAGAGGGCGACGGGGTTGTTGGATGCAACGTCATGCTCGGCGGCAATAGCGCGACGCTGCTCTTGGCTGTCGGGCAAAAGGCCAAATAGGAACGGGCGGACGATGTTATGGCCATACGTGCGATTGGAAAGCGGCATTGTAAGCGATAGTGGTGCTCCGCGATAGGTTGGGGCGTATACAAAGCTGCAGAGTCCATGCTCGTCTTGCCGGAGAGTGCCTGCGATTTCGCCACAAATGAGGGTCGCAAGCTCCATCTCTGCCATTTATTTCACAACCTTACAGCCAAAGGAGAGGTCTGAAGTGTCGGAAAGGCCTTGCTCGGCTGCGATTTGGGCCAGCAGGGCACCATAGGAAGATGGCGTTCCTTGTCGGGCGGGTCGTCTGCCTACGCTTGGCTTTGGCAGGGCATTCGAGTTCGCGATAGGGAAGTCCGCTATCGTCGTCGGATGTTCGGAGGGCGATGCGATGGAGTCGTTATCGCTTTGCGCAAAGAGACCTATGCCGAGTGCGTTAAAGACGGTCAGTAACTTGTCGAGCCGAATACCCGTGGCGTCTCCTAGCTCGAGCGATGCGAGCAGGCGCTCCGAAACGCCGGCTTTTTTAGCGAGGGCCGCACGGGTGATTTCCTGCGACTCGCGTGCCTGACGCACATAGATGCCAGCTTGGCGTGGTGTGGTGATGGGAAGGGTATCCATGGCGATCTCCAACATGCAGACTTTTGCATATCAGTATGACATGCAAAAGTCTGCACGAAAAGGCCTCATGCAAAACTTTGCATGAGGCCTTGTACTGGCGTTGAGTTTTGAGCGATTGTGTTTGGCGTTACAGCGCCAAAATCCCCAGATGCTCAAGCAAGATCTTAAGTCCGATGAGGATGAGCACGATGCCGCCCACGATGGTGGCAGGTTTTTCGTAGCGCGCGCCAAAGGTGTGGCCGATCGCTACGCCGGCGACGGAGAAGATAAACGTTGTGACGCCGATAAGCGATACAGCGGGAACGATGTCAACCGAGAGCGCCGCAAATGAGATGCCTACGGCTAGGGCGTCGATTGAGGTGGCGATGGCGAGGATCAGGTACTCGCCCAGGTCAATCTTTTCGGCATCCTTGCCGTCGCCTTCATCCTCGTCCTCGGTAAAGGCTTCCCACAGCATTTTGCCGCCGATGAAGGCCAAAAGGATAAAGGCGATCCAATGGTCGATGGGTCCGATGATGCCCATGAATTGACTGCCGAGCGCCCATCCGATTACGGGCATGCCGGCCTGAAAGCCGCCAAAGAACAGGCCGAGCACCACGGCGACTTTAAGGTTGATCTTCTTCATGCCAAGGCCCTTGCAAATGGAAACAGCAAAGGCGTCCATCGAAAGGCCAACGGCGAGCAACACGAGCTCTGCGAGTCCCATAGTCTGGCTCCCTCTCTGCGGGCGGGCCCGCGTGTACCTCTTGGGGGAGTAACAAAAAAGACCCGTGGCGTACGCGTTGCGCGCACAGCCACGAGTCTCGTTCATTAAGGCAAGCCAGGCCGCATCGGCCAGTGTGTTGACTTGCCGCGCCACCGGAGGCGAACCCGATCACGCGACTACTCCCTCATTTATGCGAATCCCGATGCTACCACATAAGCAGCTCATTTGGATTGGGGCTCTCAGCTGTGTTCGCTCATTCTGTAAGCATCGGATTTTGCGGGCGTCACAGGGGCAAACCGTGAGAAACTTATTGACGTTTATGGAGCGTATACGATGGGAGCGATGCCTTGGATAAGAACGAGCTGCAAAAGCGTATGGAACAGGCTATTCGCCTGACTGCCCCCGGTCAGCCGATTCGCACCGCCCTCGACATGATCATTGCTGGTCACCTGGGCGCCCTTATCTGCGTCGGCGACACCGAAAACGTGCTCGCTGCTGGTAACGACGGCTTCCCGCTCAACATTTCGTTTACCTCGAACCGCCTGTTCGAGCTTTCCAAGATGGACGGCGCTATCGTTATCGATGGCGACCTCACCCAGATCCTGCGCGCCAACTTCCACCTCAATCCCGATCCCTCACTCGCCACGAGTGAGACGGGCATGCGTCACCGTACTGCCGCTCGCATGTCGGTGCTCACCGACGCCATCGTGATCTCGGTTTCGGCTCGTCGTGCCGTCGTCAACGTGTACGTCCACGGTAAGAGCTACGAGATCCAGCCTGTCACCACCATCATGAGCTCGGTCAACCAGCTCGTCGCCACGCTTCAGACCACCCGTCAGTCGCTCGACCGCTCCTTGTTGCGCCTGACAGCCCTTGAGCTCGACGACTACGTTACGCTCGCCGACATCACCGGCATTTTCTCGAGTTTCGAGATCATGCAGCAGGCAAAGACTGAGCTTAAGGATTGCATTGTCAAGCTGGGCAACCAGGGCAAGCTCGTGCAGATGCAGCTCGAGCAGCTCGCGGGCTCCAGCATGGATACCGAGTACGACCTGATGATCCGCGACTACGCAAGTGATTCTTCCGAGGCAAACGCCGAGAAGATTCGCGCTGAGCTTGCCCGTATGACGCCCAAGGACTTGTCCGACCCGCAGCATGTGGCGGCGGTTCTGGGTTACGACGACCTGGACGAGGACTCCGTCATGACACCGCTGGGCCTGCGCACGCTTTCGCGCGTGTCCGTCGTGCGCGACGGCGTGGCCGAGAAGATCGTCGACGAGTATGGATCGCTGCAGGAGCTCATGGACGACATCAGCGAAGATCCGGAGCGCCTGGGCGACTTTGGCGTCAACAACCCTGCCATTCTTGCGGACTCCCTGTACCGCATGAAGGGCACTAAACAGGGGAACGCATAATGGCGCCCGTATGCGCCGTGGTCGTTGCCGGTGGCAGCGGCCAGCGCTTTGGTAACCCCGGTGGTAAGCAGCTCGTCAATGTAGCGGGCCGTCCGCTTATGAGCTGGTCCATCCGCGCATTTGACCGTAGCAATAAGGTCGGCCACATCGTCGTGGTTTGCCCTGCCGAGCGTCGTGCCGAGATGCGCCGCCTGGCCATCGACCCGTTTGACTATGACACGCCCATCAGCTTTGCCGATGCCGGCGATACCCGTCAGGATTCCACCCGTGCCGGCGTGCATGCGGTGCCGGCGGGCTTTGAATACGTCGCCATTCACGATGGCGCTCGTCCGCTCATTACGACCGAGGCCATCGATCATGCGGTCGACGTGCTTGTGGGTGACCGCTCGCTCGACGGCGTCGTGTGCGGCCAGCCCGCGATCGACACGCTCAAGATCGTCGATGGCGATAATATCGTCGAGACGCCGCCGCGTGAGCTCTATTGGGCCGCGCAGACGCCGCAGATCTTTAGTGTCGACGCCATGAAGCGCGCCCATGCCGCGGCGATTGCCGAGGGCTTTATCGGCACGGACGATTCGTCACTGGTCGAGCGCATGGGTGGACGCGTCCGCTGCGTCCAGAGCCCGCGCGATAACCTTAAGGTGACGGTACCCGAGGACCTGCGTCCCGTAACCGCGATTCTGCTTGGCCGCATGGCCGAGGGAGAGGACCTTCCCCATGTTCAGTAACCTGCGCATTGGCCATGGCTACGACGTTCACCGTCTGGTGGAGGGGCGTCGATGTATCATCGGCGGTGTCGACATTCCCTACGAGCGCGGCCTGCTGGGCCACTCGGATGCCGATGTGCTCGCGCACGCCTTGGCCGACGCCATTCTGGGCGCCTGCCGCGGGGGAGATATCGGCAAGCTATTCCCCGACACCGATCCCGCCTACAAGGGTGCCGATTCGATGGTGCTGCTCGCCCGCGTGATGGACTATGCGCGCGAGCTGGGCTTTGAGTTTGTCGATGCCGATTGCACCATTGCCTGTCAGCAACCCAAGATCACTCCGCACCGCGATGCCATGCGCGCCAACCTTGCCCATGCCCTGGGCGTCGACGTGGAAAACGTGGGCGTCGCCGCCACCACGACCGAAAAGCTCGGTTGGGAAGGCCAAGGCGAGGGAATTGGCGCCTGGGCCGTCTGCCTGCTACAGAAAACCGTTAAGGAGTAACGAATGCGTATCTACAACAGCGCTACCCATAAAAAGGAAGAGTTTCAGCCCATCGAGTCCGGGAAGGTTCGCATGTACGTGTGCGGCCCCACGGTCTACGACAACATCCACATCGGCAATGCCCGCACGTTCATCAGCTTTGACGTGATTCGTCGCTGGCTCATCGCGAGCGGCTACGAGGTCACGTTCGCCCAGAACCTCACCGATGTCGATGACAAGATCATCAAACGCGCCAACGAGCAGGGCCGCACTGCCGCCGAGGTCGCGACGGAGTTCTCCGACAAGTTCATCGGCGTTATGCGCGCCGCCAACGTGCTCGATCCCGATGTGCGCCCCCGCGCCACCAAGGAGATCGGCCCCATGATCGCTATGATCAAGACGCTCATCGAGCAGGGCCACGCTTACGCAGCCGATAACGGCGACGTGTACTTTGCCGTGCGCAGCGATCCCAACTATGGTCAGGTCTCGGGCCGCAACATCGACGACCTTATGGTTGGCGCGCGCATCGAGGAGAACGAGGACAAGAACGATCCGCTCGACTTTGCCCTGTGGAAGGCCGCCAAGCCCGGCGAACCCAGCTGGCCGAGCCCCTGGGGCGAAGGCCGTCCCGGTTGGCACACCGAGTGCGCCGCCATGGTGCATCGCTACCTGGGCACCCCGATCGACATCCACGGCGGCGGCTCCGACCTTGCCTTCCCGCATCACGAGAACGAGTGCGCCCAGGCCACCTGCGCCTGGCACCAGGGCTTCTCCAACACCTGGATGCACACGGGCATGCTGCTGGTCGACGGCGAGAAGATGTCCAAGTCGCTCGGAAACTTCTTTACGCTGGCCGAGGTCCTCGAGCAGCACTCCGCTGCTGCCCTGCGCCTGCTGATGCTGCAGACGAGCTATCGCTCGCCGCTCGACTTTTCTTGGGAGCGCCTGGAGGGTGCCGAGAACTCGCTCACGCGTATCGCCGGTACGGTCGAGAACCTGCGCTGGGCCGCGAACCATGCGACGGCCGATGCCGATGAGGCAGCATCCGAGGCGTTTGCCGCCAAGGCCGCTGAGACCCGTGCCACCTTTAAGGAGTGCATGGACGACGACTTTAACACCGCTGGTGCCATGGGTGCCGTCTTTGGCTTTGTGACCGAGTGCAACCAGTACCTGGAGCAGGCGGGCGACGCTGCCGACAAGGCCGCCGCGCTTGCCGCCGCCGATACGCTGGTCGAGCTGCTCGATACGTTTGGCGTTGAGCTCCCCGAGCCCAAGGTCGAGCTGCCGCTGGGTCTGCTAGGCGTTGCCGCCGGCCTGGTCGCCTACACGGGCGACGACGTGGACGAGGCCGCTGCCAAGATTCTCGAGGCCCGCGCCGAGGCCCGTGCCGCCAAGAACTGGGATCTGGCAGATGCCATCCGCGATCAGCTCAAGGACTTGGGCCTGACGATCGAAGATACTGCCGCCGGTACTCGTATTAAGAGTCTCTAGTATTTGTCGACCGTTCGAGGTGCGGCAGATTGCCTTGAAAGAGGAGGGCATAGACCTGGTGGTCATGCCCGACGATTGAAAGGCAAGGTGCCGTGGCTCGGACGGTCGATTCTTGTTCGTTTTCTATTTAAGGAGGCCGTCTTATGGCCGACAATCGCAAGCGTGCGCCTCGTGGCGGCAAGCAGGCTGCTTCTGGCTCGCGCCCGATTCGCCGCAATGACCGCGCTGCCGCTTCCAAGGGCCAGCGCGAGCGCTCCCAAGCCCAGGCTGCGCGTCCGCAGCGAGATCGCAACCGCGACAACGTTCAGGTTCCCAAGGGCGAGTTTATCGAAGGTCGCCGTGCTGCCGCCGAGGCGTTGCGCACCGGCTTTCCCGTCAAATGCGCGCTCATCGCCGAGGGCGGGGAGCGCGATGCCGCCTTGTCGCGCCTGGTCGACGACCTCAACGCTGCGGGCGTCCGCATTAAGTATGTGCCGCGCGCGCAGCTCGACGCACTGTCGAGCCATGGCGCTCACCAGGGCATCGCGCTCGAGGTTGGCAACTTCCCCTATGCCGATGTCGTCCATATTCTCGACCGCGCAGGCGAGGGCCCGGCACTTGTCGTGGTGCTCGACCATGTGACTGACGACGGCAACTTTGGCGCCATCGTGCGCTCCGCCGAGGTTGTGGGCGCGGCCGGCGTCATCATCGCCAACAAGCGCGCCGCCGGCGTGACCGTGGGCAGCTACAAGACTTCAGCCGGCGCCGTCATGCATCTGCCTATCGCGCAGGTGCCCAACATCGCCCGTGCGCTCGACGATCTTAAGGCCGCTGGCTTTTGGGTGGGCGGTGCCTCCGAGCACGCCGAAGGCAGTTGCTGGGATGCTCCCTTCGAGGGCCGCGTGGCGCTCGTCATGGGCTCCGAGGGCGACGGCATCTCGCGCCTGGTGCTCGAGAAATGCGACTTTTTGACCAAGCTTCCCCAGCGCGGCATGACCGAGAGCCTCAATGTTGCCCAGGCAACGACGGCGCTGTGCTTTGAGTGGCTGCGCCGCAACGCCGGCGAGCTCATGGGGGAGGAGTAGCGCATGTCCAAGAAGAACCGCGCCAAGTCCAAGGCCAAGCGCTTTGGCGAAGGCTCGGCCAAGCCGATTGTCTCGGCCGCGACCTACGGTGTGGGCGGCAATGCGTTTGCGCAGGCTATCGCCGATCCAGTCTCGACGGTGCACTCCAATAAGCCCGAGCTGTTGGTGGTTGACGGCTACAACGTGATCCACTGCACGCCGCGCTACGAAAAGCTCGTGTACGACCATTCCGACGATCCGTATTCCAGCGACGTCCACGATATGGCGCGCACCGCGCTCATTAATGACGTAGCTGCGTTTGCCCACGGCCGCTACGAGGCCGTGATCGTGTTCGACGGTGCGGGCAATATCTCCAGCGAGCGCCCTAATCTGCCTGCCCGCGGCGTGCGCATCGAGTTCTCGCCGACGGGCGTATCGGCTGATACCGTGGTGCAGAAGCTCTGCATCGAGGCGCGCGAGGAAGGCCGCGCGTGCTCCGTGGTGTCGAGCGACGGCACGATCCAGGCCGTCGTCATGGGCAAGGGCGTTACGCGCATCTCGAGCCGCATGCTGGTGGACGAGATCAATCAGATCGATAACGACGTTCACGAGGCAGAGGAAGCTCCGCAGATCAAGATGACTCTGGGCAGTCGCCTGAGCCCCGATGCCCTGGCCAAGCTCAAGGCCCTGCGCGGGAGGTAGGTAAACCTTCTATGGGGAGTTGCTTTCTCGATTGACCAGCCAACTGGTTTGTAATCAGAGGGTTGCAGGTCGGTCTCGCCAAAACGAATAGTTTTTTGTTTTGGCGAACAGATAAAACTATTCGTTCTGACGAATAGTTTTGAGATGTGGTCGGTCGAAGGGTCTGTTGCGCCCCGTCCGTAATTCCTTTATTCTTAACTGGCTTCGCGCGAAAGCGCCAAGTGTGCCAGTGTGGCGCAACGGTAGCGCAACTGATTTGTAATCAGTGGGTTGCAGGTTCGATTCCTGTCACTGGCTCCATGAAAGTTTCGGGCTCTGTCTCTATATGGGACAGGGCCCGTTTCTTTTTTGTCGATAAGTCAGCGGGTTTGGCGCCAACCATGCTTCAGGTTTGTCTCGATCTGTAACACGGGCGGGCTGAAAACCCTCCTTATAGTTACAGATCGAGACAATGCCAAGGGATGGTCGATAACATCTCGATCTATAACACGAAGAGGCTGAAAGCCGTTCTTGCTGTTATAGATTTAGATAAACAGACAAGCCGCCAGGGAAACATCTCGATCTGTAACAGATAGAGGAGGAATAACCCTCTTACTGTTACAGATCGAGACAGAAGCCAGGGCGAGGTTGGTCATCGTCATCGAGCGTGGATTATCGGACATACGAGGGCGGATAATCTCCCGCCTGGAGACTGAGCGTGGATAATCTGCCACTTTGGGCCCAGTTGCACGCCAAAAGTGGGAGATTATCCACCCCCGATTTCAAACGGGAGATAATCCACGCTCGAATTTGCCGCGGAAGCCCGATCTCGACCTATATATAGGTGCAAATGAATCGTTATCGAAGTAATATTCTGCAGGCTTACTCCACTACGCCAAAGTGTTCCCTTGGGAAATGTCATCAGTGCAGCAAAATCCACCGTCCTTCATATCCAAATTCAACAAAACCGCAGGTCAAAGGTATATAGATACGCCCGGTACCGTGTATTTAGAGGTTTTCGTTGACAGCCCCCAAGGTTGCATCGTATTATCTTTTTCGTTCGCGGGGGCGGCGGTCCAAAAGGCCAAAGAACCAGCGGATACTTGAACGATTGGGAGTTTGCCCGAGTGGTTAATGGGGACGGGCTGTAAACCCGTTGGCTCTGCCTACATAGGTTCGAATCCTATAGCTCCCACCCGTCAAGTGCCTGTATAGCTCAGTCGGTAGAGCACTTCGTTGGTAACGAAGAGGTCACCAGTTCAAGTCTGGTTGCAGGCTCCATCCGGCGGTGTAGCTCAGTTGGTTAGAGCACACGGTTCATACCCGTGGCGTCACTGGTTCGAATCCAGTCACCGCTACCATAGGTAACACGGTGGCTTCTCAATAGTATGTTGAGAGGCCACTATGGTATAAAGGCAAAGTCCCGTCCGGGGACGACCTGTTTAGAGGAGGGCTTTATGGCCAAAGAGAAGTTTGAGCGCACTAAGCCGCATGTTAACATCGGCACCATTGGTCACGTCGACCACGGCAAGACCACGCTGACCGCTGCCATCACCAAGGTTCTCTCCGAGACCGAGGGCTGCAAGGCTGACTTCACTGCGTTCGAGAACATCGACAAGGCTCCTGAGGAGCGCGAGCGCGGCATTACGATCTCCGTCTCCCACGTCGAGTACGAGACTGCTGCCCGTCACTACGCTCACGTTGACTGCCCGGGCCACGCTGACTACGTCAAGAACATGATCTCCGGTGCTGCTCAGATGGACGGCGCTATCCTGGTCATCGCCGCTACCGACGGCCCCATGGCTCAGACCCGCGAGCACATCCTGCTCGCCCGTCAGGTCGGCGTTCCCTACATCGTCGTCTTCCTGAACAAGTGCGACATGGTCGACGATGACGAGCTCATCGACCTCGTCGAGATGGAGACCCGTGAGCTCCTCTCCGAGTACGATTTCCCCGGCGACGACATCCCCGTCATCCGTGGTTCCGCTCTGGGCGCTCTCGAGGGCGACGCCAAGTGGATGGACGCCATTCGCGAGCTCATGAACGCTGTCGACGAGTACATCCCGACGCCTGCTCGTAACAACGATCTCCCGTTCCTGATGGCCGTTGAGGACGTTATGACCATCTCCGGCCGTGGTACCGTTGCTACCGGTCGTGTCGAGCGCGGTGAGCTCAAGCTCAACGAGCCCGTCGAGATCGTCGGCATCAAGGATACCCAGAACACCGTTGTTACCGGTATCGAGATGTTCCGTAAGTCCATGGACTTCTGCGAGGCTGGCGACAACGTCGGTCTGCTGCTCCGCGGCATCAAGCGCGAGGACATCGAGCGCGGCCAGGTTCTCTGCAAGCCCGGTTCGGTTACCCCGCACACCAAGTTCACCGGTGAGATCTACGTTCTGACCAAGGAGGAGGGCGGCCGTCACACCCCGTTCTTCGATGGTTATCGTCCTCAGTTCTACTTCCGTACCACCGACGTTACCGGTACGGTCAAGCTCCCCGAGGGCACCGAGATGGCTATGCCTGGTGACCACATCACCATCGAGGGCGACCTCATCCACCCGATCGCCATGGAGGAGGGCCTGCGCTTCGCTATCCGCGAGGGCGGCCACACCGTCGGTTCGGGCATCGTCTCCACGATCATTGAGTAAATTAGCTCTTTGATATAGCTGACTTAGAGAACCCGGCACTTATATGGGTGCCGGGTTCTTTTCTGCAATGGATGTTGAGCCGTTGCTGGTGTCGAGAGGATCGATAATGGTCCTGGATACACCGTCGATTAGCTCTCGATGGCTTCATTGATGTGTTCCAAATATGAATGGATCCACCGAGAACCAATTGACTCGAGGTTTTCATTGACAGCACTTACGTGGAGCTGATAAAGTAACAACTCGTGCCCGTACGGGGCGGAAATGAAAGGTTCAGGATACATGCGTACTCTAGTTACTCTTGCGTGCACTGAGTGCAAGCGCCGCAACTATACGACCACCAAGAACAAGTCGACCATGCCTGATCGTATGGAGATCAAGAAGTATTGCCCCTGGTGCCGTCACCACACGCTGCACAAAGAGACTCGCTAGTCTCTAGTCACATACGCCAGTAGTTCAATTGGTAGAGCATCGGTCTCCAAAACCGAGTGTTGAGGGTTCGAGTCCTTCCTGGCGTGCCAGTCATTATTCCGTAAGCTCCCAATTGGGGGCTTACGGTTTACTCATGTATAAGCGCATTGCGCGGAGGTAACCCAAATGGCCAACAAGAAGAACAAGAAGAAGGCACAGCAGCCGGCACCTGCCAACAACGCTGCCGCCAACTCCAAGGTTGAGGCCAAGAAGGCCGTTGCCAAGAAGAACGAGAAGGCTGCGAAGTCCAAGAAGAACGAGAAGCCTGGTTTCTTCGCCCGCACCAAGAAGTATTTCGCTTCGGTGAAGTCCGAGATGAAGCGTGTTACGTGGCCCGATAAGAAGGAGCTCGTGAACTACTCGGTCGTCGTTTGCGCTTCTCTGATCGTCGTCGGCGTCGTCATCGCTCTGCTCGATGCTGGCTTTGGCGAGGCTCTTGCTCTGTTCTCTGGATTGAGGGGCTAAACCATGTCTAAGCGTTGGTACGTCGTTCACACTTACTCTGGATACGAGAATCGCGTTAAGTCCGATCTCGAGCATCGCATCGAGACTATGGGCATGCAGGACCGTATCTTTGATATCGAGATTCCTATGGAGCGTGTCACCGAGATTAAAGAGGGTGGCAAGCGCGAGACCAAGGATTCCAAGATCTTCCCGGGTTATGTTCTGGTCCGCATGGAGATGGATGACGATGCATGGACGTGCGTCCGCAACACGCCCGGCGTCACCGGTTTCCTGGGCGGCAACGGCAAGCCCGCTCCGCTTTCCCGCGACGAGTACAACAAGATGACTCGTCGTCCCGGTAAGGGCGATTCGCCCAAGCGCACCTCGGTTGATATTCAGGTCGGCACGTCCGTCCGCGTCACCGATGGCCCGCTTACCGACTTTGATGGCAAGGTCTCCGAGGTTAACACCGAGGCTGGCAAGCTCAAGGTCACGCTGATGATCTTTGGCCGCGAGACGCCGGTCGAGCTCGACTTTAACCAGGTCGCTGTCATCGCTTAAGTTTTCGTCCGTTCGCGCGAGCGTGCTTCTTCTGTGACTGCTCATCTCAGGAGTGCTTCTAACACGTGCGTGCTTACGATATAGCAAGTACTTCACACTCGTGATTCGAAAGGAATGACCATGGCTGAGAAGAAGGTTGCCAACGTCATTAAGCTCCAGATTCCTGCTGGTGCAGCTAACCCCGCTCCTCCCGTCGGCCCCGCCCTGGGCGCTGCTGGCGTGAACATCATGCAGTTCTGCCAGGCCTTTAACGCCGAGACGCAGGACAAGAAGGGTGACATCATCCCCGTTGAGATCTCTGTCTACGAGGACAAGTCCTTCTCCTTCATCACCAAGACCCCGCCGGCGGCTCACCTCATCAAGAAGGAGCTGAACCTCAAGTCTGGTTCCGCTAAGCCCCAGGCCGACAAGGTCGGTCAGCTCTCCCAGGAGCAGCTCACCAAGATCGCCGAGATCAAGATGCCGGACCTCAATGCCAACGACATTGACGCCGCCAAGAAGATCATCGCTGGTACCGCCCGTTCCATGGGCGTCACCATCGCTGAGTAGCGATTTCTTTAGGTAATGACGGGTGCTCCGACCGGGGCGCCCGTTATATGTGTGCAATAGGGCACACGATACGATGTGGGAGGGCTCACGCCCGTTTAACCACAGGAGGTAATGCACATGGCTAAGCATGGTAAGAGCTATAACGCCGCTGCCGAGAAGATCGACCGCGCCACGCTCTACACCCCCCTTCAGGCTGCCAAGCTCATCAAGGAGCTCGACACCGCCAAGTTCGACGAGACCGTTGAGGCCCACTTCCGTCTGGGCATCGATACTCGTAAGGCTGACCAGAACATCCGTGGTTCCATCTCCCTGCCCCACGGCACCGGCAAGACCGTTCGTGTTGCCGTCTTCGCCGAGGGCGAGAAGGCCCGCGAGGCCGAGGCCGCCGGCGCCGACATCATCGGTTCCGACGAGCTCGTCGCCCAGATCCAGAAGGGCGAGATCAACTTCGACGCCGCTATCGCTACGCCGAACATGATGGCCAAGGTTGGCCGCATCGGTAAGATCCTTGGTCCCCGTGGCCTCATGCCGAACCCCAAGCTCGGCACCGTGACCATGGACGTCGCCAAGATGGTCTCTGAGCTCAAGGCTGGCCGCGTTGAGTACCGCGCCGACCGTTACGGCATCTGCCACGTGCCCCTGGGCAAGAAGTCCTTCTCTGAGCAGCAGCTCGTCGAGAACTACGCTGCCCTGTACACCGAGATCCTGCGCGTCAAGCCCTCTTCTGCTAAGGGCAAGTACGTCAAGTCCATCTCCGTGTCTTCCACCATGGGCCCTGGCGTCAAGGTCGATCCCGCTGTCCAGCGTGACTTCCTGGCTGAGTAACTTTTAGTTACTGCCTGAGCAAAGCAAGCATTGCTAAAGAAACCCGGTTCTGCCTCGTGCAGGACCGGGTTTCTTGCTATCTCGGGGCAAAACCAACACGAAGGGGACAGGCACCTTTGTTGTGGTTACCAGGGTGTTCTGGCGGTTGAGGACTCGATGGCATCGTGGCGCTTGAGCTCGCGGCGCATGGTTTGCGAGTTGAGCCAGGCTGCCTGCCAGCCACGGATGGGGTAGCGCGTCTGGTCGAGCTCAAACTGCGTATAGCCGCAGGCGTTGATGATCGTCGTTCCACACACATGCTGCCGCTCGCGCTGAAAATCGTAACCGTAGCTTTTGTGTACATGCCCATGCACCATGTAGTCGGCCCCCCAGGATTCAAGCGCTGTGTTAAAGCACTCAAACCCTCGATGCGGCAGATCATCCAGATCACCCATACCGGCGGCGGGTGCATGGGTAAGCAGAATGTCGCACCCGCCGACCATCCTAACCTTACGCGACAGCTTACGCATGCGCTTGGACATCTCGCGTTCGGTGTACATGTTGGCGCCGTCGCGATAACGCATGGACCCGCCAAGGCCCGCAATGCGAATCCCTCGGTACGTGTACACGCTGTCTTCCACGCAGATACATCCGCCCGGTGCATGACGTGCGTAGCGGTCGTCGTGGTTGCCGCGAACGTAGATGAGCGGTTTGTTGATGACGGTGACCAAAAACTCAAGATAGTCCGGGTCCAGATCGCCGGCAGACAGAATCAGGTCGACACCCTCAAAGCGCTCCTTGCGAAAGCACTCCCAAAGGCATCGTTCTTCGGTATCTGCTATGGCAAGGATCTTCATAGGGCGGTAACTCCCGGCTCATCGTCGAGCTGCGGAATGGTGCCTACCACGTTGTCCGCCAGCCAATTCATCTCGACAATCTGCGCGCTCGGCAGTGGGGGAAAGCCCTCGATCTGCACCACGCCGTCTTGGCTATGAAGCTCGCCGCCAAATGGATTGATGGAGCCCTCGACGATGCCATTGCGGAGCAGCTGCACCAGTTTGCGCGTCTGATAGGGCAGGCCCGGAGCGTAGCGAATGTCGATGACGCCCGAGCTCATGCCATACCAGTAGTTGACGGCGCGAACCTGGCTGTCGTCACTGGTCTCATCCCAGGTGCCATGCAGCAGGCTTCGCACGATAAGCTCGTAGTATCGGCCCCAGTTCCAGACCGGCATGGCGATGCCGACGACCTTGCCATCGACCAGGCGGTGGAGTCCGTAGGCCGTAGGGTCTACGAGCGACTTTGACATGTCAGCGCCGGTCATGACGCTCACGCCTTCGCGGCACATGGCCTCGGCAAGGCCTCCGGCGGGCACATCGCCCCAGGTCAGGATAATTTGCGCACGGGGGTCGAGCAGCGAGGCGCCAATCGCAAAGGCGTTGATCTCGCTGAGTGCGCCCGAGGCGAAGACCGACGCGTGGTAGCTGATACGGTGGTTGTCCGCCATACTGGCGGCAAGGGCGCCCAGGAGGAACTTGGCCTCGTACATCTTGCCAAAGTACGAACGGACGCTTTGGTGGGGAAGGCCGATAGAGCAGTTAAGGAACCGCACCTGGGGATACTCAACGGCAGCTCTGAGCGTGTATTCCATCAGGCGGTGCGAGGTCGAGAAGATGACGTTAGCTCCATGTTTGACAGCCGTTTCCACGGCGGCGTAGAACACGTCCGGATTGTGACAGTCCTCGAACGCCTCGGTGCGCACGATACCGCCAAAGTGCTCATCGAGATACTGACGCCCTTGGTCGTGCAGACTGTCCCAGCTCGACGCCGCACAGGGGAACTCATGGATAAAGGCGATACGCAGGGGGTTGGCCGCCGAATAGACAGTCTTGCCCATAAAGAAGTTGAGCACGCCGGAGGTGGACTTGGCGGGCGCCTCTTCCTCATCGACACTCGGTGCCTCGACAAGATCGACCTTCTCCTCATCACTTTTGCCGGCAATGACCAACTCGCGCCAAATCTTGCACAGGCGGTTTACGACGATGTCCGTCGGTGTGTCCAGCAAGCGGTCTTGGTTGTACACGTTGAGGTAAACGAGCATAGCGTCGGCGGGCGTAATGTCCAGATGGTCGCCGCCGGCGCGCAGGTAGGCGCGCTTAAAGAGCGGGAAGGTATGGCGCAGGTAGTCGACCTTTTTCTGCGGCCATTTTTCGATAAGGTTCTGACCGAGCATCTTGGCGAGCGTTTCGTAGCTTCCCTCACGCGAGAACTCGATCTCGTATAGGGGGCAGACGCGCCAAAACGCGCAGAACTCGCCATAGAGGCGGCTTTCGACGGAATCCCATTTTCCGGGGTAGAGGCGGGTGACCTTGGCCGAAACCGTCGGGGCGTCCAGGAATTTGAGGACGCTGACGCGCTTGTTGCCCTCTTGGACGTAGAACCGATGCATGAACTCGGTGACGATGATGGGGTCGCGATAGCCCTCGGTCACCTGGATGTCGTAGAGGTTGGACCACTTGCGGGCGAACTCGGTGCTAAATGGCAACAGGGGCATAAAGTTGCACGAAAAGGCAGACTGACGGCCCTTGGTAACCGTGCCGACGACCATTTCGAGCGGAATATCCCGCAGGCCGACGCTCTCTCGCTGACCTAAGGGGAGCTGGGCAACCAAGCTGTCGAGGTCCGTAAGGTATGGGTGCTCGCTTTGGCTGATGGCGCGACGGCGTCCCTGCTCGCCGCGCTTGCGTGCTTGACGATAGGCCTCTTCCATGGTGTCTACTCCCTTAGTCGTTTAAACAACGATATGAACCATGGTACCACGATGCGAAACTACCACAAAGGTGCCTGTCCCCTTTGTGGTAGTTTAGGCGATGATGGGGGCGATGGCACGAATGCAGGCGTCGGCTGCCGTGAAGGTGGTGCTATCGTCGCTGACGATAAAGATGATTTTGCCCTTGACGCCAAAGTCGCCGATCTCGCTAAAGAGCACGTACGGCTCCTTGTCAAAGCCAGAGATGGGAAGCACCGCGGCCTTGGTGGCGTCGGTAAGCTCGTCTGCCAGCGCGTCAAGGGAAGCCCACTTAGACGTGTCCTTTACGGCAACGGGCACGGCCACGCGCCCAAAGGGCATCAGATGCACGAGTGTGTTCTTGGAGATGTTGGAGTTGGGCACAATGATGGTCTGCCCGCAGGCGTCCTCGATGGTCGTGTGGCGCCAGGTGATGTCTTGGACCACGCCCGACACGCCGCCGACCTCGATATTGTCGCCGGGTTTGATAATGCCCATAAACGTCACCTGCATACCGCCGATAAGGTTCGACAGCGTGTCCTGAAAGCCGAGCGAGATGGCGATGCCGCCGACGCCAAGAGCGGCGACGAGGGCGTTTGCATTAATGCCAAAACAGTTGTCGAGGATAAAGCTGCCGCCGATCATCCAGATGACGGCGCGCGCGATGTTGATGAAGATGCTCGATGCTGGGAGCGGGTTATCGTCGCGGTTAAGCAGGTGGTGCAGGGTCTTGGACGCGACTTTGGCGGCAACGGCGGTGCCGATGCCCAAGATGCCGGCCCAGATGATGTTGTGGACCCATCGCTGCTCAAAGAAATGAAGAATCGGCTCAAACAATTCCATGTAGGTAAACCTCCTCATGATCATCCAACCATGATACCCACCAAGAAGCCCGTTCGATCAAATTCGGACGGGCTTCTGTGCTCGATATAAGGTTTACGCGGCGGGGCTGCAAGGCCCGGCGGTGTAGCTTAGCGTCGACGCTTCCAGATAATGCCGAGAATGATGATGAGGATGCCGCCGATGAGGCATGCGCCGATCACGGCTAGCGTGCGGTCTCCCGTTGCGGCGAGCTTGCCGGTCGTCTTCTTGGTGATGATCGTCGTGGTCGTCGCGTCCGTCTTAGGCGAGGGCTCAGGCGTCGGGGCCGGTGTGGGCGTGGGGTCCACGGCAGCGGAGCCAAAGTTGATGGTGCCGGCGAGCGAGGCCATCTTGCTCTCCCAGCCGTTCTGCCCAATTAGCGCCCTTAGCGCTGACTCGCAGGTACCCCACTCGGTGTGCTTGGTGGCGTTTGCGAAGGTGGGGAAGTCGGTCGTGTTGGTGATGATGTAGTTGTTGGTGGCGACGGTGTAGGTCTTGGCGGGGTCGAGCGTGCTGCCATCCTTGGTGAGCGTGGCGCTCACGATGCGCTTGCCTTCGGGCTGCGTCCAATCGATTGTCACGTTGATTCCGCCGAAGGAAAGGACGCTGCCGGAGTCGTCGCGCCACTTGTACATGTCTTGCGCCTCCTGCTCGGTGTGGCCGGCCGCTACGTAGGCTTGCTGAAGCTCGTAGCTGTGATTGCACTCGTCGCTGATCTGCAGCGAGTGCTCGAGCGCTGCCAGGAAGTCCGCACCGGTCATGGTCCAGGTCTCCACGGTGTTGCCGTAGGGCGAGATAGCGATGACGTTGCCGGCGGTCACATCGCCCGCAGCGATGCCGCCGCGGATGCCGCCCGCGTTCTCGATGGCAAGGTCCGCGCCCGTCAGGTCAAGATAGGAGCCGCAGATCACATGTCCGATGGTCTGAGCCTTAGCGGTGTCGCCCGCTTTGCTGGGACGCAGATCGGTGGTGCGCACCATCTCCCAGCCATGCGTACCCGCGGCATCCTCGCCGTAGAAATAGTCAGTGGCGGATGTGCCGAGCACCTTGTTCGATTCGCTTTCAAAGGCGTCATCGAGTGGCTTGATTTTGTTGCGAACCTCGTCGAGTTGGTTCTGGTAGAAGGCGCCCTTGTCGGGGTCTGCCAAAAGGTCGTTCACGTCCTTGGCGGCGTAGAGCGTCTCGGCGCTGTCGCTTGCGGAGACCGTCACTATGTCGTCGTTGGTGGTTTCGGTACCCTTGGTGTCGTACTCATAGGGAATGGAAAGCAGACCAACCTCGGCAAAGGCACTGCCCGCCTCGACGACGCGGACCGGCTTGCCATCGGCCCCCGTCACGTTCTCGTCTAAGTTGATGTGCTCGTGGCCCGCGACCAGGGCATCGACGCCATTGAGCTGTGCGGCAAAGGCCTTGGCGTTGAGCGCGTGCGCGATGCAGACGATAACGTTACAGCCCTCGTCCTCGCGCAGTCGCTTGGCCTCGGCGTTGATGGCGTCCGCCGCGCCCGAGAACGACGTGCCCGCGACCAGGTCCGCGCGCAGTGAGGAGCCCAACGACTCATCCATGGCTCCGACGACGCCGACCTTAATCTTGTAGTCAAACGTGGAACTGTCCTCGCTGTCCTTCCAAGTGCGGTTGAGCGTCTTGGTGATGCTCGAGCTCCATACGCCGTTCGAGGACGTTGCATTCGCGCAAAGCATGGCGAAAGGCGTGCTGGTGGCACCATTGCCGGCCATCGTGCGAAGCTTGTCCGCGCCGTAGCTCCAGTCATGGTTGCCCGGTGTGGTCGCGTCGTAGCCGTTTGCGTAGAAAGTGTTCATGAGTTCGGCGATGCTCTTGCCCTCGCTCATGGTGGCAAAGGACTGCCCGTGGAAGGTGTCACCTGCATCGAGCAGAAAGTCGGGGGCGTTGTTTTGGGCGCTATAGAGAACCGCCAGTCCGTCAAAGCCAATGGTGCCGGTGCCCTTGCTTGCGTTGTAGCTGTACTTGTAGCTGCCGTGGATGTCGTTGGTGTGCATCACGGTTACGGCGCCGTCGATAACTTGAGACGGGGTGGCCGCGGTGGCGTAGACGGGGGCGCCGATGAGCACGCCGGCGAGAAGCGCGGCGGTTAAGGCGAGACGGGGGAGGAGTCTTCTCATGGCAGTTTCCTTAGTCCTTAACAAAAACCACCACAAAGGTGCCTGTCCCCTTTGTGGTGGTTTTCTAGGTCGTTAGCTTAGTAGCATGCGGTCGTTGGCGAGCTCGCCGCCCGAGACCTCCTCAAACTTCTGAAGCAGGTCGGCCACGGTGAGTGACTTTTTCTCGTCGCCCGCCACGTCGTAGATCACGTGGCCCTCGTGCATCATGATCAGACGGTTGCCCAGACGGATGGCATCGTTCATGTTGTGCGTGACCATGAGCGTGGTCAGGCGGTTCTCGTCGACGATCTCCTCGGTCAGGTTGAGCACCTTAGAGGCCGTCTTGGGGTCGAGGGCCGCCGTGTGCTCGTCGAGCAGCAGCAGACGCGGCTTGGTGAGCGTGGCCATCAGCAGGGTGAGTGCCTGGCGCTGGCCGCCCGAGAGCAGGCCGACCTTGGCGTTGAGGCGCGTGTCCAGACCAAGGTCCAGACGCTTGAGCAGTTCAACGTACTCGTCCTTCTCGGCCTTGGTGACGCCCCACGAAAGACCGCGACGCTGGCCGCGGCGCTTGGCGAGGGCCAGGTTTTCGGCAATTTGCATGTCGGCAGCGGTGCCGCGCATGGGGTCCTGGAACACACGGCCCAGGTACTTGGCGCGCTGTGACTCGCTCAGACGCGAGATGTCGGTGCCATCGAGCTCAATAACACCCGAATCGAGCGGATACACGCCGGCGATCATATTGAGCAGCGTGGACTTGCCGGCGCCGTTGCCACCAATCACGGTTACAAAGTCGCCATCGTTGAGGGTGAGGTCGACGCCGGTGAGCGCGCGCTTCTCGGTGACGGTGCCCTTGTTAAAGGTCTTCTTGACGTGCGAGAGCTTAAGCATCTGCCTCATCTCCCTTCGTGTAGGAGCTGCGGAGCTTATAGCGCTCCCAAACCACGGGCACGCACAGGGCCACGGCGACGATCACGGCAGAGAGCAGCTTCATGTCGTTGGCGTCCATGCCCAGCTGCAGCACGATGGCGCGGATAAGGAAGTACACCACGGAGCCAAAGACGGCGGAAGCAAGACGGACGCTAAACTGCGTGAGGCCGCCGGGCAGCAGGCGACCGAGCACCTCGCCGATGACGATGGCGGCAAGACCGATAACGATGGCGCCGGTGCCCATACCAATGTCGGCGTACTTCTGGCTCTGGCAGATGAGCGCACCCGAAAGGCCAATGAGGGCGTTGGAGAGCACGAGGGCGATCATTTTGGTGGTGTTGGTGTTAACGCCCAGGGCGCGGATCATGTACTCGTTGTTGCCGGTGGCACGCAGCGCCGAGCCGATCTCGGTGCCAAAGAACCAGTACAGGATGGCGACGATGGCCACGGCCAGCACAATGCCTAGGATAATGGCAACAGTGGACTGCGGCAGGCCCGTCATGTTGCTGACGGATGAGAAGATAGTGCCCTTGGCAAGGATGGGCGTGTTGGACTTGCCCATGATGCGCAGGTTGATGGACCACAGACTGATCTGCGTAAGGATTCCGGCGAGGATTGCGGGAATCTCAAAGACGGTGGTCAAGATGCCCGTGACGGCGCCCGCGATGGCGCCGGCGCACATGCCGGCCAGCACGGCGAGCAAGGGGTCGACGTTATTGTTGACGATGAGCACGGCGCAGACACAGCCGCCGAGGGCAAAGCTGCCGTCGCAGGTCATATCGGGGATGTCGAGCAGGCGGAACGTGATAAACACGCCAAGCACCATAATGCCCCAGAGGACGCCCTGCGAAACGGCGCCCTGCAATGCAATGAGCATGCTTCATACCTCCTAGGATAGGGTGGACACGTGATTTTCCATAATAGCGGTACCAGTGCATAAAAGAGTTGCGGACGGATGTTTTGTCTCATCCGAAACAAGCAGGGCGAACGCCGGTCTTTAGCGTTCGCCCCAAGGACTCAGATATTGAATAACGCGGCTGTGGCGCGCGTGCGGGCCCTAGACGCGTTACCGCACATGGCGCTACTCGTCCAGAGCGGAAAGGTCGATGCCTAGGGCCTCGGCCATCTCGTCGTTCTTGACGACGACCAGGTCCTTGCTCGAGAGGTGCTTGATCGGCATATCCTCGGGCTTGGCCTCGCCCTTCAGGATCTTAACGGCCATCTCGCCCGCGGCGTAGCCCAGGTCCTTATAGTTGATGGAGAGGGTGAACAGGCCGCCGGCCATGCACATACCCTCCTCGCCGGTCACGAAGGGGAGCTTATTCTCCTTGCAGATCTGGCCGACCTGCGAAGCGCCCGCGGCGATGGTGTTGTCAGTGGGGGAGTACAGCGCGTCGACCTTGCCCACGGCAGACTCGACGACGGACTGAATCTCGTTGGAGCTCGAGACGGTGAAGTCAGTGTACTCGAGGCCCAGCTTGTCGAGCTCCTTCTTGGCGGCCTTGATCTGGACGTCGGAGTTGGACTCGGCGGTGCAGTAGAGCAGGCCGACCTTTTTAACGTCGGGCAGGACCTTCTGCATCATCTCGAGCTGCTCGGCGACCGGGGTGAGGTCGGAAGCGCCCGTGACGTTGGTGCCGGGCTTGTCGTTGTCCTGGACCAGGCCGGAGGCGGCGTAGTCGGTGATGGCACAGCCTACGATGGGGATATCGGCCGTGGCGCCAGCGGCAGCCTGCGCGGCGGGCGTGGCGATGGCATAAATCAGGTTGACGTTGTCGCCCACAAACTTGTCGGCAATGGACTTACACGTGGACTGGTCGTTCTGGGCGTTCTTCTGGTCGATCTTGACCTTAAGGCCGCTCTCCTTGATGGCCTTGACAAAGCCATCGTTGGCGGCGTCGAGTGCGGAGTGCTCGGTGAGCTGCAGAACGCCGATGGTGTAGTCGGAACCAGCGGCAGCAGAGCCGGAACCAGAGTTGCCGCCGCATCCGGCGAGCGGGGCGAGCGCGAGCAGGCCGGCGGAGACCAGAAGGCTCCTGCGGCTGATGGTGATGTCCTTCATATCATTACCCCCAGTATAAAAATGGCTGGAAACACTGCACTGGGACAAAGTGCAAGTGGGACTATAGTAGCGCTGATGTCCATTTTTACAACAGCCTGGCGGGTTTTTTAATACAGAATCGGATGGGCGGTACGGGTAGTCGAATGGGCGGCGGAGGGTCTTATGCGGCGGAGGAGGCGTCGTCCTCGTCCAGGGCGGCGAAGAGCTTCTTGCCGTCGAGGAGACGTGTGGTGACGTTTCTCATTCGGCCGATCTCTACGGTACGCAACGTGTCATCGGCGCCTCGCGCGTCATAGACCGTTCCCAGCAAATACGAGATGCCGTCTCGTTGCTTGATGGCAAAGGGCCGGAGTGTCATCCGTGCCACTTCGACCTCTCCGCGTGCCGTGACACTCGAAATATCAAAACTCACCGTGGTTCCGTGGTCGATGGCCTGCTCGATGAGCTCGCAGGCATCGATGCGCTTGACAGGCGTGTGCGTGGTCTTGGTGGATTTGCCGCCCACGCTTGGAGCGGGCTCGGGTGCATCGAGGTAGCCGCGAACGTCGGCGCTCGCCATGGCGACCAAGTGCTGCGCCATGCTCTTTCGAATGGCGATGGGCGTGGAGCGGTTGCGCATGACCATACCGTGGAGCCGGATGATCTCTTCGTCGGTGAGCGGACGGGTCAAGAGCCGATAACCCACGCCGCGCTTGTACTCAATTTCGTATCCGGCATGGCGAAGTGCGGAGATGGCGGTGTAGATGCTGCGCCGCGCCGCCGAGATGGGCATGCGGGCGGGGTCGTCGGGATGGGCGAGGCGCCGGATCAACTCATCGGAAAGCATAGCCTTGTCCTCGCCGGTGTTTTCGCTTAATAGTTGCAGGATGCGAACGGCGCGATAGGCTGCCATTGAGGCGGCGCCCCTCGTCGTGGTCTCGTAAGTTTCAACAGCGGTTTCGGTCATGGCGCCCACGTCCTTTCCGTTTTGGGTGGCGACGGTATGGAGCCTAGGACGCGGGGCTTTCCCAGGGGTGCAGGACGCCCTGGGCGGTCGGTAGCCGTCGGCAAGCGGCGGGTCGAGTTTTCAACAGCCCTGCCCAACTGACCAAAAACTTGCCAAAAGCTTGACGGATGCTGTTGAAAAAAGCGCCCCTCGGCTTGCCGAGAGGCGCTGGCGTGATGCGCTGGAACGCGTTTGGTGGCGCTGTGGCGATTAGAAGTCGGCGTTGCCCACGGTGCGCGGGTGCGGCAGGACGTCGCGGATGTTGCCCACACCGGTCAGATACATGACCAAGCGCTCGAAGCCCAGACCGTAGCCGGCGTGCTTGCAGGAACCGTAGCGGCGCAGGTCAAGGTAGTACTTGTACTGCTCGGGATTCATGCCTAGGTCCTTGATGCGGGCCTCGAGCAGATCCAGGCGCTCCTCGCGCTGGGAGCCGCCGATAATCTCGCCGATGCCCGGCACCAGGCAGTCGGCGGCGGCGACGGTCTTGCCGTCCTCGTTCATGCGCATGTAGAACGCCTTGATCTCGGCCGGGTAGTCGGTCACAAAAGTCGGTCGCTTAAAGTGCTCCTCGGTCAGGAAACGCTCGTGCTCGGTCTGCAGGTCGATGCCCCAGCTCACGGGATAGTCAAACTTGTGACCGGCGGCGACTGCCTGCTCCAGGATTTCGACGGCCTCGGTATAGGTGACGCGGGCAAAGTCGGAGTTTGCCACGTGGTCCAGGCGCTCGAGCAGACCCTTGTCCACAAACTTGTTGAGCATATTGAGCTCGTCGGGGCAGGTTGCCATGACGTCCTTAAGGACGTACTTGAGCATGGCCTCGGCGTTGTCCATGTAGTCGTTCAGATCGGCAAAGGCCATCTCGGGCTCGATCATCCAAAACTCGGCGGCGTGGCGCGTGGTGTTGGAGTTTTCGGCGCGGAAGGTGGGGCCAAAGGTGTACACGTCGCCAAAGGCCATGGCGAAGTTCTCGGCGTTGAGCTGGCCAGATACGGTAAGGCTCGCGTGCTTTCCAAAGAAGTCCTGGCTCCAGTCAACCTCGCCGGATTCGGTGAGGGGCGGATTTTTGGGGTCGAGCGTGGTCACGCGGAACATCTCGCCGGCGCCCTCGCAGTCACTCGTGGTGATGATAGGGGTGTTGACGTAGACAAAGCCCTGCTCCTGGAAGAAGCGGTGGATGGCGGCAGCCGCGACAGAACGGATGCGGAACACGGCGCGGAACAGGTTGGTGCGCGGGCGCAGGTGCTGTTGGGTGCGCAGGAACTCGACGGTTGCGCGCTTCTTCTGCAGCGGGTAATCCGGGGCGCTGGCGCCCTCGACCTCGATGGAAGTGGCAGAAAGCTCGAAAGGCTGGGGCGCATCGGGGGTCAGCTTGACGGTGCCGGTGCAAATGAGTGCGGCCGAGACGTTTTGATGGGCGATTTCGTCGTAGTTGTCGAGCGCCTCGCGGTTCATGACGACCTGCAGGTCGCGGAAGCAGCTGCCGTCGTTGAGCGTAACAAAGCCAAAGTTCTTCATGTCGCGGATGGACTTGACCCAGCCGGCGACGGTGACGGTCTGGCCGCCAAGCGACTCGGCATCGGCGTAAAGCTGCGCGATTTTGGTGCGGTTCACGTATCCTCCCATAACGGTTGAATGATAGTTATCCATACAGTTCGATATTCTAGCAGCTCGGCTCATTTGGGCTATACAGATAAGGCATTGGCGGGATGGTTTTTCAAACGAAAAGCGCCCGCGGCCAAATGGTCGCGGGCGCTTGACGAGGTGCCTTTTGGCTGTGTGGCGCGGGGCCTGGCTACTTGGTCTTGGCTACCAGCAGCGGGTCGCCCAGCTTGACGAGCGGGTTGCCGCCGATAAGCGTTCCGGACTCGCCGACATGGTCGATGCTCTTAAGACGATCGAGCTCGGAGACGATGACGGTCACGATGTCCTCGTGGCCGGCGGCCTTGATGGCCTCGCGATCGAAGCTGATGAGCGGCTGGCCTGCCTTGACCGTGTCACCCATCTCGACAAAGCGGGCAAAACCCTTGCCGTTCATTTCCACGGTGCCCAGGCCGACATGGATGAACACGCGAAGACCGTCCTCGGTAATCATGCCGATGGAGTGGTTGGTGACGGTGGTGGCACCGATGCGGCCGTTGGCGGGCGCATAGATGGTGCCGGTAATGGGCTCGATGCCATAGCCCTGGCCAAGCATGCCCGAGGCGATCGTCTCGTCGGGAACCTCGTCCAGGTTGACGAGCACGCCGTTGACGGGGGCATAGATGACGCCTTCGCGGGTGGCGAAGCTTGCTGCGGGCGGAACGGACGCCTCGCCGGTCGAGGTGAAGGTGGACTTAAGCGAATCGAGCAGACCCATAGTTGCCTCCAACTTAAATAGGCGCATATCGCGCGTTTGGTTTGCCGGAAACGTTTCATATCTGTTTCGCGGCTTGGTCAACACCCCCTATTCTACGCTGCTCATCGATACCTCTGAGCTGGGATTATGTGATATATCAGTTGAAGGGAAACTTATTGCTGGCGTGTTTCTGCGTCACGGGTTCAAGTGGGGTACGCTTGAAGGCGAAAAACAAGGGCGCTTAATTTGCGCGAAGGGAGCACATATGATTGTCGAGAACCATGCGCTGTGGGGCGAGGAGCCGACCGAGGAATATCCGGCGACGTTTACGTATTTGGGTGCCGAGCCGCTGCCCGATAAACCGAATGGCCGCCGCCCTGCCGTGATTATCTGCGGCGGAGGTGCGTTTACGCATATCGCTCCGCATGAGCAGGATCCCGTGGCGTTTGCGTTTTTGGATCACGGTTACCAGGCCTTTGTGCTCAACTATGTGACGAGCGCCACGGGCGACGTGAGCTTTCCGCACCCGCAGGCGGACCTCGCCAAGATGGTCGCTACCGTGCGCGCCAACGCCGACGAGTGGCATGTCGATCCCAAGCGCGTGTGCATCGTGGGTTTCTCGGCGGGCGGCATGATCTGCGCCTCGTTGGCAACGCAGTGGAAGACCGGACCCTTCGCGGGCCTTGCCGGGGCTCGTCCGGAGGATATTCGTCCCGACGCCGTGGTGCTGGGCTATCCGTTGCTCGACCTTGCCTATGTGCGCGATATGCAGACGCGCGACCCGCGCATCGACCTGCGCGTGCCCAAGACGGGTGGCAAGACAGGGCGCGATTTGCTCAACGACTATCTGTCGATGGTGACGGGCGGTGAGGCGACCGACGAGCACCTGGCCGACATCTGCCCCACCACGCACGTTTCGCGCCAGATGCCCCCGACCTTTGTGTGGGGTGTGTCCGATGATAAGACGGCGCCGATCGCACAGGTCTATCCGTTTGCGCAGCGCATGGCCGAGGAGGGCGTCGCTTGCGAGATGCACGTCTTTGACCAGGGCGGTCACGGCCTTTCGCTCGGCAACGCCAACACCGCGGTCGACAACGAGGACAAGCAGATGGCGGTCCGTCCTTGGATCCGCCTGGCCTTCCGTTTCCTGGAGCGCCATATGTAAAAGTAGACTACTTGCCCGTTTCAAAAAGTCTGCTTAGAGGAGGAGCCATGCTTGAGGGTACGTATGTGGTTTCGGCCCAGACGCTGGTGGGGAGTAAACGCGGCGAGGTGACGTTTTCACATGGGGTGAACGGCGTGCTCAGGGCAGTACTAAACGTCAGGGGTCTCAATATCGCTCTCTCGAGTGCCCGCGCTGAGGGCGATTTCTTTGAGCTCTCGGGTACTATCTCCCACGTCTTGATGGGCAAGGCGCCCTTTACATGCACGGGGTCAGTCGAGGGTGATCGACTCACTGCTACCGCGCGGTCGGGTTCCGTTTCGATCTCGCTGAGCGGTATGCGCAAAGAGCTTTCGGGGCGCACCGCATAAAGTTTGCGCAGGTAAACATCGATATTTGACTTTATAAAATAGTTCAGAGCGCTATCATTTGTCGTTACGAGTTGGTTAGCCCCGGTAAACGGTTAACCGCGTCTAACGAAAGGATGAGCGCGTGAAGCTCGATACACTCGAGATTGGAAAGGACGCCGTTGTCGCATCGGTGACATCCGATGATCAGGCGCTCCGACAGCATATTTTGGACATGGGCCTAACGCCGGGCACCGAAGTCACCATGATGAAATACGCCCCCATGGGCGACCCGCTCGAGATCCGTCTGCGTGGCTACGAGTTGACACTGCGCAAGGACGATGCCGCCCGCATTGAGCTCGTGGGCATTCACGATACCGATATGGGTCCGCGCGCTAACGCTGCAATCGGCACGACGGAGCATCCGGCACTCGGCGAGGGGACGTATTCGCCCCGTGCGGCAAAAACGGCCGTGCCCGAGGACGCACCGCTGCACTTTGCCCTCGCCGGCAACCAAAACTGCGGTAAGACCACGCTGTTCAACCAGCTTACGGGCTCCAACCAGCACGTCGGTAACTTTCCCGGCGTGACGGTCGACCGCAAGGACGGCACTATCCGTAACCACCCCGAGGCGAGCGTTACCGACCTGCCCGGCATTTACTCCCTGTCGCCGTACACGGGCGAGGAGATTGTGAGCCGCCAGTTTATCCTTGACGAGCATCCCGATGCCATCATCGACATTATCGACGCCACCAACATCGAACGTAACCTGTACCTGACACTGCAGCTTATGGAGCTCGACCGCCCCATGGTCATCGCGCTCAACATGATGGACGAGGTGACCGCCAATGGTGGTGCCGTAGACGTCAACCTGCTCGAGAGCCTGCTGGGCGTGCCTGTTGTTCCCATTAGCGCTGCCCGCAACGAGGGTATTGGCGAGTTGGTGGATCATGCCTTGCACGTGGCGCGGTTCCGCGAGCGCCCCGGTCGCCTGGACTTCTGCGCGCCCGATGGTCCAGACGGCGGCGCGCTGCATCGCTGCATTCACGGCATCGCCAACCTTATCGAGGACCATGCCGCGACGGCGCATATCCCGGTGCGTTTTGCGGCGACCAAGCTGGTTGAGGGCGACGAGCTGGTGACCGAGGCGCTTCACCTGGATCGCAACGAGCTCGACGCCATCGAGCACATCATTACCCAGATGGAGGGCGAGGCCGGCACCGACCGCCTGTCCGCGCTGGCCGATATGCGCTTTAGCTTTATCGGCGACGTGTGTGGGCGCTGCGTCGTCAAGCCGCACGAGAGCCGCGAGCACGTGCGCTCCGTCAAGATCGACCGCATCCTGACGGGTCGCTACACAGCCATTCCGGCGTTTCTGGTGATCATGGGCCTCGTCTTTTGGCTGACGTTTGGCGTGATCGGCGCGGCGTTGCAGGGATTCATGGAGGACGGCATCGCTGCCATCATCGCCTCGGCCGATGCGGGTCTCAAGGCGTTCGGCACCAACGACGTGGTGCGCTCGCTGGCTGTCGACGGCGTGCTTACGGGCGTGGGCAGCGTGCTGACCTTCCTGCCGATTATTGTCGTGCTCTTTTTGTTCCTTTCCATTCTGGAAGACTCCGGATACATGGCACGCGTGGCCTTTGTCATGGATAAGGTACTGCGTCGCTTTGGCCTTTCGGGCCGCAGCTTCGTCCCCATGCTCGTCGGTTTTGGCTGCACCGTGCCGGCTATCATGTCGACCCGTACGCTCCCATCCGAGCACGACCGCAAGATGACGGTCATGCTCACGCCGTTCATGAGCTGCTCGGCCAAGTTGCCGGTCTACGGTCTGCTGTGCGGGGCGTTTTTCCCGCAGGCGACAGTTCCCGCCATGGTCTCGCTCTATTTGATTGGCATTGCAGTCGGTTGCATCGCGGCTTTGGTGCTCAACCGCACGGCATTTAAGGGCGACCCGGTACCGTTTATCATGGAGCTTCCCAACTATCGCCTGCCAAGCGTCAAGACGACGGTGATGCTGGCATGGGATAAGGCCAAGGACTTTATTACCAAGGCCTTTACCATTATCTTTGCCGCTACGGTGGTCATCTGGTTCCTGCAGACGTTCGACATCCGCTTTAATGTGGTCGCCGATCAGTCGCAGAGTCTGCTTGCCGGTCTGGGTAGCATCATCGCGCCGGTGTTGGCCCCGCTCGGCTTCGGCGACTGGCGCGCCTCGACGGCGCTCGTCACCGGACTTATCGCCAAGGAGAGCGTCATCTCGACCCTCACGGTGCTTTTGGGCGCAACGTCGCCCGCGGTGCTGTCAACCATGTTTTCGCCGTTTACCGCCTACGTGTTCCTGGTCTTTACGCTGCTGTACCCGCCCTGCGTAGCGGCAATCGGCGCCGTCAAGAGTGAGCTGGGCGCGCGCTATGCCGTTGCCGTGTTCGCGTTTCAGGTGACGGTCGCCTGGATCGTGGCGTTCCTAGTCCACGGCATTGGCGTGCTGATCGGCTTGTAAACAAAGGTTTTGCGAGTGAAGCTCTCCCATACATAGCGCGACCACGGGCTATACTCCTCTGTCAAACAGTTGGTTTGGCGGAGGAGTTTTTTGTTATGGCGTTTGATAAGGCGATGGCGCATCTGCGGGCGAAGGGCTTTGGCGACCGTGTGATCGTGCCACAAGAGGAGACGGCGACCGTCGACGAGGCTGCGGCAGCGCTGGGGACGGCGCCGGCGCAGATCGCGAAGACGATGGCGTTCGATGTCGACGGCGCGGCAGTGCTCGTGCTGTGTGCCGGGGATGTGCGTGTCAACAGCTCCAAGTTCAAGAAGTTCTTCCACGGCAAGCCGCATATGATTCCCGGCGCTGCGGTCGAGGAAGCTGTAGGTCATGCGCCCGGCGGCGTTTGCCCCTTTGGCATCAACGAAGGCGTGGCGGTGTATCTGGACGAATCTCTCAAGCGATTCGACACCGTCTACCCGGCCTGTGGCGATGACCACAGCGGCGTGGCGCTTTCTGTGCCCGAACTCGAGGCAGCGTCTGACGCCCAGGGTTGGGTCGACGTTTGCCGTGGGTGGGAGCAACCGATGGCGTAGGCCCCCGTGTGTCGAACTGTTTTCGGCTCCATGTCCGTTGCTGACGGATGCGGGACCGTTGCTATATAATCGCCTCCGCTCAAAATGATTGGAGACGTTATATATGAGTCAGGCAAGGCAAGACGGTATCGCGCTCAAGCAGTGGCTCCCGCTCATCGGGCTCACCTGCTGTGCGTTCGTGTTCAACACGTCGGAGTTCATGCCCATCGGCCTTCTGACTGATATCGCCGCGTCGTTCTCGCTCACCGAGGCCCAGGCAGGCATCATGATTTCGGTTTACGCCTGGGGCGTCATGCTGCTGTCGTTGCCGCTCATGGTGTTTGCCTCGCGCTTTGAGTTCAAGCGGATGCTGCTGGGCGTGCTTGCCGTGTTCTCGCTGGGCCAGTTCCTGTCCGCCGTGGCGCCGACCTATCCCATTCTGGTCTGCGCACGCCTGGTGGTCGCTTGCGCACATGCCGTGTTCTGGTCGGTTGCCTCGATTATGGCCTCGCGTCTGGTTGACACGCGCCACGGGGCGCTCGCCATCAGCATGATCGCCACGGGCTCGTCCATCGCGCAGATCTTTGGCCTGCCGATCGGTCGCGCCATTGGCCTGGCCGTGGGCTGGCGCATGACGTTTGCCGTGGTTGGGACCCTCTCTGCCGCCGCGGTGGTGTACCAGGCAGCGGTGTTTCCGGTTATGCCGGCGGGTGAGCGCTTTACCGTCAAACAGCTGCCCGAGCTGCTCAAGAACCCGTTCCTTATCGCGCTCTACGCGGTCACGGTGTTCATGGCGACCGGCTACTACGCGGGTTACAGCTATATCGAGCCGTTCCTGGCACAGGTCGCGCACGTCGACGCGGGCGCCATCACCATGACGCTGACGGCGTTCGGCTGCTCTGGTCTGCTCGGAAGCTGGCTGTTCGGCCGTCTGTTTGACGGGCACCGTCTCCCGTTCTTGGCTATTACACTCTCCGGCGTGCCAGCGGCCCTGCTGCTCATGGGTCCGGTTGCATCGTCGCTCGTCGCCGTTCTCGCTGTTTGTGCGCTATGGGGCTGCTGCGCCACGGCCTTCAATGTGGCGTTCCAGGCCGAGCTCATCAAGTACACGCCGGCGGACTCGTCGGCTGTCGCCATGTCGATCTTTTCGGGCCTGTTCAATCTGGGTATCGGCACGGGCACCGCGATCGGCGGCGCCGTGGTTTCGGGTCCCGGCATCGCCTGGATTGGCTTCGCGGGCGGGGCGATTGCCGTCGTGGGCGTCATCCTCGCCATCACGGTGCTATTCCCGGCCATACGCCGCGCAAAGCCTGTCGCCTAATCACGTTCCCTTATCAGTTGCGGTGGAATAGTTCCTGGTTAAGGCCTCTGAAGGCTCAAACAGGAACTATTCCACCGCAACTTATTTTGGGGAAGAGGATACAAGCCGGGCATACAATGGATGCCGTTGTGTTGAGCTTACCGGGAGGTTGCTATGTGGGCATACGAGACGACGTTCTATCAGATCTATCCACTGGGCTTTTGCGGAGCTCCGCGCGAAAACGCCGCTCCCGTTGCCGAGGATGAACTCGCCCAGGCTGCCAACGCCGCGCCCAACCCCGATGCTCCGATTATGAAAATCGCCCAATGGACCGACTACCTGCAAGAGCTCGGCATCGGTGCTGTGCTCATTAACCCGCCGCTCGAGTCTGATAGCCACGGCTACGATACACGCAGCCTGCGCCACGTCGACCGTCGCCTGGGTGGGGATGCCGATTTTGCCGCCGTGTGTGAGACGCTGCATGCCCACGGCATCCGTGTGGTGCTCGATGCCGTCTTCAACCACGTCGGTCGCGGCTTTTGGGCCTTCCGTGATGTGCAGGAGCGCAAGTGGGATTCGCCGTACAAGGACTGGTTCCACATCAGCTTTGACGGCGACTCGTGCTACGGCGACGGCTTTTGGTACGAGGGCTGGGAGGGCCATTTTGAGCTCGTGAAGCTCAACCTGCAAAACCCCGTCGTGGTCGATTACCTGCTCGAGTCTGTGCGCCGTTGGGCCGAGGTCTTTGGCGTCGACGGCCTGCGCTTGGACGTCGCCTATATGCTCGACCGCGATTTCATGCGTCGTTTGCATAGCTTTGCCCGTGAGCTCAAGCCCGACTTCGTGCTGATCGGCGAGACGCTCCACGGCGACTACAACCAGATCGTCAACGACGAGATGCTCGACTCCTGCACCAACTACGAGTGCTACAAGGGCCTGTACTCCAGCTTTAACTCGGTCAACATGTTCGAGATTGCCCATTCACTGCATCGCCAGTTTGGCGGCGATCCGTGGTGCATCTACCGCGGCAAACATCTGCTGTCGTTTGCCGACAACCACGACGTGCCGCGCCTGGCGAGCATCCTGACGGACAAGTCCTGCCTGCGCCCCGCCTACGGCATGCTCTTTGGCATGCCGGGCATCCCATGCGTCTACTATGGCAGCGAGTGGGGGATTGCCGGCGAAAAGGGCGGCCCCGATGGTGACTGGGCGCTGCGACCTGCGCTCGATGAGCCTGCGCCCAACGAGCTGACGGCATTTGTTAAGCGGCTCGCGCACCTACGCTCGGCAAACGACGCGGCGGCCCGTGCCCTCAACTACGGCGCGTACCGCAACGTGGTGATCCAGAACAAGCAGCTGCTGTTCGAGCGCACCTGCGACGACGCGACGGTGCTCGTGGCGGTCAATGCCGTGAACGAGCCCTATACCTTTGGAGCCGGCGAGCTCAACGGCTCCTTCGTCGACCTGCTTGCCGACGATGCGCCCACGGTCGAGCTTACGGGTACTCTCGAGCTTGCACCCTATGAGGTGCGCTATCTGCTGAGGGCCTAGCCCATGCCTGTGTCTGACGAGGGCTATCAGCATATTGAGCATGGGTTTGAGCCCGTGTTCGACCGGCGCTCGCGCCTTTTGGTGTTGGGGTCGTTTCCCTCGGTGCTCTCGCGCGCCAACGCCTTCTATTACGGCAATCCCCAGAACCGCTTTTGGCGCGTGATGGCCGCGTGCCTTGGCGCGCCCATGCCGCCCAACGAGGGCGACCCTTTGGCAAGCGGTGAGCCCGCGACGCTCGATGCCTCGATTGCCGTCAAGCGGGCTATGCTGCTCAACGGCGGTGTAGCCCTGTGGGACGTGATCGAGAGTTGTGACATCAAGGGCTCGAGTGACGCGAGCATTCGTAACGTTGAGCCGGCGCATATCGAGCGTATTACCGGCGCAGCTCCTATCGAGCAGGTGGTCTGTAACGGCGGCACGGCAGGGCGGCTCTACAAGCGCTACCTGCAAGAGCGCACCGGGCTGCCGGCCATCGTTCTGCCGTCGACGAGTCCCGCCAATGCGGCATGGCGCCTGGAACGCCTTGTTGAGCGCTGGCGCGATGCCGTTGATTGGGGCGCTCGTTAGTTTAAATATTTGATTGAGCGTGAGCGCTAAGGCGTTTTATAACGGCTTGCCAGATTGGCGCCGGCACGGCTGGCTCGGCAAAAACCATGCCATTGGTGTCGACGTCCTCGGCACTGCCGCCGCCGAGTCGCTGCGCATGCTCAACCGAGCAACCCATACGCACCGCACCCACGAGCTTGTCCATAGCTTCGGAAAACGGTCGGCGCAAGAGGCCCATGCGTGGGGAGCGGCAAAGCGCTGCGATGCCGGCGCCGGTGCAGACGACAATGCCACCGCACCACGACAACCCCCGACGCTCGCACGCTTTCCGCAGATGGCCAACGACCGTGTGCGCCCGCTCGGGACTCCCACAGCCGGCTTGAACAACGACATAGACGCGCGTTTCCGTGCCCCCAAGGCAATCAAGCGCCTGCTCAACGACGCTCATCGCCTCGTTATTGAGCGCATTCTCAACAGCGAATACAATGCCGTCCGCAGTGCTGCCGCCATCATCCGTCCCCAGAGCGACCGGGCGGGGGAGCGAAGTACCGGAAAGCCGGGCATAGGCGGCGATGGCATCCTGGAGGTCCCAAAGCAAAAACTCAAGATCGGCGCTATCGGGAATACTGATATGCGCAATGGATTGCGGCGTTTTGGGCTTATCGCCGCGTGCGATCGCCTCCATGCCATCTCCTTTCCAGTCCGTTTCCGTTTAGGTTACACCGTCTGCCAGCCTCCCGCCGCGCTATCCTAGTGCAACCCTTACGAAAGGAACGCCATGCGCCTGCCCATGAATACTTCGCTTGCCACGCTCAAGCCCTCCGGCATCCGCCGAATCAACGCGCTCGCCGCCCAGCATCCGGGATGTATTGCGCTTGCGCTCGGCGAGCCTGATTTTTCCACGCCCGACGTGATTAGCGCCGAGGTGACCTCCGCGCTGGACCGCGGTGACACGCATTATCCGCCCAACAACGGCCGCCTTGCCCTGCGCGAGGCGCTGTCCGCATATATGGGCGACGCGGGCCTGGCGTTTTCCACCGATGAGGTCATCCTGACCGACGGCGCGACCGAGGCCCTGTCGGCAACATTCATGGCTATGCTCAACCCCGGCGACGAGGTCATTATCCCCACGCCGGCCTTTGGCCTGTACGAGAGCATCGTCGTTGCCAACCACGCCAAAGCGGTCTTTTTGGATACGGAGCCCGCGCAATTTCAGATTGACGAGGACGTGCTTCGTGCCTGCGTGACCCCGGCGACCAAGGCCATCGTCATCTGCTCGCCCAACAATCCTACGGGCTGCATCCTCGACGCGGCATCGCTCGACGCCGTGGCGCGCGTAGCGGAGCAGACGGGCATCTACGTAGTCTGCGACGACGTATACAACCGTCTCGTCTATGTGGACGGCTACGAGCGCTTTGCCCAGCGTCACCCGGAGCTACGCGAGCAGACGGTGGTCATCGAGAGCTTCTCAAAGCCATGGGCCATGACCGGCTGGCGCTTGGGTTGGCTCGCAGCCGCAGTTCCCGTTATCGCCGAGATTGCCAAGGCTCACCAATACCTAGTATCGAGTGCCGTCTCCTTCGAAATGGACGCCGCAGCTCGAGCCCTTACCGTCGACCCCACCCCCATGCTCAAAGTCTACCGAGCCCGCCGCAAACGCGTGCTCGCAGCCTTAGAAGCCATGGGCCTCGACGTGGTAGAGCCCTCAGGAGCCTTCTACGCTTTCCCGAGCATCAAACAATTCGGCCTAACAAGCGAAGCCTTCTGCATCAAAGCCATCAAAGAGGCAAACGTAGCCCTAGTCCCGGGCGACTGCTTCGGCACCGAAGGCCACATCCGCCTAAGCTACTGCGTCTCCGACCAAGATCTGGACGAAGGTCTAAATCGCCTGTCCACCTTCATTTCAACCTTATAGCCCAACGGGACGCAACACATCAGCCCACCGACACAAGGGTTATGCGTGGGGCGCGTCGCTCAACGGACACGAGGATTCGCAGCAAAGTTACCGTGGCTCCGGCCGGGAGGGGCAGGGCGAGTTTTCCGTAGATTCCGCACGAGCCGAAGGCCACTTAATGTGGCCTTCGTGCGAGCCCAGGACTTGACCGAGCGGAAAACTCGCCCTGCCCCTCCCGGTCGGAGCGTATGCAGGGTTTGTGTACGAATCCTCGTGTCCGTTGACCGACGCCGGGGTCCCCGCCATAATACTTTCGGTTCACGCACGAATCCGCTGCCAGAGACAGCCGGCGCAAACGGGCATCGCCCGCGAGCTTAATGGGATATCCCGCCAGCCGAGGTGGTCGAGTAGATATGTCTTCTCGCCCCCGTCGCTCATGCAGCGCGGGGGCTTTCTTTTTGGACATGCCCCCGTCACGTCCTTGTGGCGGACCGTGCCCGGAAAGAATTCGAGGAGGTGTAATTCATGCCCCAGCAGTACAAAATCGACAAGGTTGCAGAGATCGAGTCCCGTATCGCCGAGAACGCCGGTCTGTTCGTCGTCAACTACAACGGTCTGACGGTTAAGCAGGCTCAGGAGCTGCGTCATCAGCTTCGCGAGTGCGGCGCCGAGATGAAGGTCTACAAGAACAACCTGGTCAAGATCGCTCTCAAGAACCAGGAGCAGCCCGAGCTCGACGAGATCCTCGCCGGCCCCGTCGCTTATGTGTTCTACGAGTCCGAGCCGGTCGAGGCCGCTAAGGCCCTTAAGGACTTCTCCGCTCAGTCCAAGGGCGTCCTTGAGATCAAGGGCGGTATCTCCGACGGCAAGGCCGTTTCCGCTGATGATGTTAAGGCTATCGCCGAGCTGCCCACCAAGGATCAGCTTCTCGGCCAGATTGCCGGTCTCATCTCCGGTTTCGCTCGCGACATCGCTGTCTGCGTCAACGGCGTTTCCTCTGGTCTCGCTCGTTCGATCCAGCAGGTCTCCGAGCAGAAGGCAGCCTAATCGCTGTTTTCACCCGCGGCGGCAACGCCGCACCCCTGGCGCATTCGCGCCGTGTTTTAACTGATCTCCGTGCACAGACACGGAAACCGAAAGGACTTAGAAATGGCTAAGCTTACCACCGATGAGATCATCGATGCTCTTAAGGAAATGACCCTTCTCGAGGCTTCCGAGCTCGTCAAGGCTATCGAGGACACCTTCGGCGTTTCCGCCGCTGCTCCTGCCGCTGTTGTCGCCGCTCCCGCTGCTGGCGCTGCTGAGGCCGAGGAGAAGACCGAGTTTGACGTCGTGCTCGAGGGCTTCGGCGACAACAAGATCCAGGTCATCAAGGCCGTCCGTGAGCTCACCAGCCTTGGCCTGAAGGAGGCCAAGGAGGTCGTCGAGGGCGCTCCCAAGGCTGTTCTCGAGGGTGCCAAGAAGGAGGACGCCGAGGCTGCCAAGGAGAAGCTCGAGGCTGCTGGCGCTGCTGTCACCCTTAAGTAATCAGGCTTTCTCGCCAGATTTCTTTGCAGACGGGGTTCGCATTGCGAGTCCCGTCTTTTTTGTTATGACCCCTCTATTTTGTTGGCTCGGAATGCAAATTGCTGCCGTTTACGGTGCTTTGGGGTCGCTACCGTTGGTCGATAAAATTGCACCATTCGAGCAATAATTTGCGTTGACCTGCTGAAGAATGGCGCTTGCCTGCATTAACGTTAATTAGCGGCGGTAAGATAATTCGGTATCGCAATTTGGTCTGCGGCCGCCGTGCCGCACGCACAGGGCGCAACCTGCGCCTGCGAAAGGATCCTTGAATAATATGAAGGCAATCATCCCCGCCGCCGGTCTTGGCACGCGTTTTCTGCCTGGCACTAAGTGCACGCCCAAAGAGATGCTGCCGGTTCTCGACAAGCCGGTCATCCAGTATGTCGTCGAGGAGGCGCTCGACCCCGAGGAGGTCGACGACGCCATCATCGTTACCTCGCCCGGCAAGCCCGAGCTGTTGAACTACTTCCAGCCCGACCGTTCGCTCGAGAACCTGCTGCGCGAGCGCGGTAAGGACGCCTACGCCGACGCTGTCGCTCATGCGGGCGGTATGCCGGTCGACTTCCGTTATCAGTACGAGCCCAAGGGCCTCGGTCACGCCATTCGCTCTGCTGCCGACGCTGTGGCAGGGGAGAACTTCCTGGTTCTTCTGGGCGACTACGTTGTGCCCAACCGCGACATCTGCGACAAGATGCTGGCCGTCTCCAAGGAGCACGGTGGCGCTTCGGTTATCGCCGTTGCCGCGTGCGCTCCCGAAGAAGTCAGCCGCTATGGCGTTATCGCCGGCGATCGCGTGGGCTCTCTTGAGGGCTTCGAGGATGCCGCCGACGACGAGCCCGGTGCCGTTTGGCGCATCGGCGGGCTGGTTGAGAAGCCCGCTCCCGAGGCGGCTCCGTCTAACCTGTACATTGTCGGTCGCTACCTGCTGAGCCCGCTGGTCATGGACCTCCTGGCCGATCAGCAGGCCGGCAAGGGCGGCGAGATCCAGCTTACCGACGCCATGGCTCGCTCGCTCGACCGCGAGGCCATGTACGCTGTCGTCATCGATCCGCTGTCGGGCTACGATACCGGTACCCCGTCTGGCTGGATGGCCACCAACGCCCTCATGGCTGCAAACGATCCTCGCTTTGCCGGCGCCTTCTGGGACGCTATCGACGAGCGCGGCGGTTTGATGCGCAAATAAGCCTTTGGGCATCGACATTTACGGGTGCGGGCTTCGGTCTGCACCCGTTTTTTTCAGCCAATGTGACAAAGGGGCAGTCCCTTTGTCACATCCTGCCGCTTCACCTGATTTCCTTCCAAGCAAAAGGGCCGTCCCGTGAGGGGCGGCCCGATTTGGCTGCGTGTTTGCTTGTCAGATGCTATTCGACCGGATGGCCGCACTTAGCACAGAACTTAGACCCCGGAACAAGCGGGTTACCGCAATGATTACAGAATCGTGGCGCGGAAGAAGAAATTGCTGGTTGGGAAGTGGCGCTGGTGCATGGGGTCGCCTGTTGGTCCTTTTTCCCGCGTCGGCCATGCTTTTGCTTCTTTGCCCCGGCCGCCGAGTTGGAAGCGTCGACCTTGACGCCGGAACGCTTCTTGCGACGGCGGACGCAAACGATCAGCGTACCGCCGATAACCAGTACAAGGACAATGCCACCACCAATCACAACCGGCAGGTTGTTCTTGGTAAAGAACAGCGCATCGTCGATTACGCTATGCGGGATATTCGACCTGAGAATGTCGATATGCAGCTTGTCGGAATCATTCTTGTCGTCGTAGGCGACGAGTATCTTCTGGTCTCCATCTATGAACTGAAGTTTTCCTACATTTTCGGTTTTAATTGGCAGCTTAGTTTTCTGCCCGGTGCTTGTCTCTGCGAGATATATAGAAGTGGTTGTTCTGTAATCTTCGCCATCAGCATCGGAGTCCGAATTAGATTCTGAATTTGAGGTGGCGCTTTTTTCGAGACTGACAAGCGTCATGTCACCATGCTCGGAAAAGTCCCGGAAACCGTAATGAGAGTCGTCTGTATCCTTAAACGCGGGACTGATCGTTCCGATTTCCTTGCCATTGTCATTGATCAGTGCGTACTGAATGGAATCCCAATCTGCTTCATTATTTTTCCGGCTAATCTTGGCGGCAAACAGGAAGTTGTCATAAGGGATCGCGAAGTTAAACAACTGGCCATCTGCGAGGAATTCTACATTTCCATCGTAGTCGAATTTCGCCAGAGTGTCGCAAATGCTACCGCCGACATATACAGTGTCTGATCCTGCCTTCTTTCGCATACATCCCGAAGGAATGCCACCCGAAAAAGGTATTGCTTGAGTCTTCGTCGATCCACTCGACGTATCTATAGTCGTCAGCTTGGACAATCCGTCATCGCCTAAAGAGGTTACATAAAGCCGCTTTCCATCGTTCGACAGTAGGTAGTCCTTGTCGGTTTTGCCGCATTTATATGATTCGATCATCTTGTTGGCTTCAAGATCGTAAACGTCAATCCGCTTTAAATCAGAATCCTCATTTTCGTATGCAATGGCGGCAACTTTGCCGTTCGTTGAAAGATCAACATTTGTTTCTGCATATTTTTTACGTTCGATGGGGTGGGTGCTTGTCTTCTGGTCATCAACCGAATAGATGGCGAGGTTGTTACCGTCAAGCCAAGTGACACATCCCGCTTGCGTATGTACGGATTCAAGACTGGCTTTCGGTATCTTGATGTCCTTGGTCGATCCATTCGAGAGATCGAGAACGGAATAGTCTTCATCCTCATCGTCGGTGCGCTGATAGGTACTTATGATCGCATAGTCCTCGTCGTCCGTAAGAGCCTCGATGGTCGTGTTCTTAAAGGTGTACGACTTTTCCAGCTCAGGTGTCGGCAGGCCGTCAGCTAATGCTGCGGGGGGGCGGCCAGCGGGGTCAGCGCCGCTACGATGCCGATTGTGGCTGCGGCAATCCTCCCGCCTTTTCGGATGCTCTTAAACATGGCGATCCTTTCTTTAGGCTATAAGTAACTATCCAGTATCTTCATGCCGGATTCGAAGGATCTGTTGCGCAACATTGCCAAACGGGTGCAACAAGGCGGCAGCCCCTTTGCCATAACCTGCCGGAAACTGCGACCCAGTTTGGGGCCTCAAAACGGGATGAACTTTCCGCCTGATCAACCCTCGCCGCCATTCCGCCATTCAGCGGCGCGCATCAGCAGTCTCGTTCACATAAAATATATGAACAGGTGTTCGATACATACCTATCTACCTGCATCTTTTCTGTCGAAAAACTTTGTTACTCCAAAAACTCAATCGCGTCAAGGCTTTTCTTGCCCAACGGTCGGTACCTGA
>CATXJW010000008.1 GCA_958370325.1 uncultured Collinsella sp.
TGCTCACCTGTGCCGTAAAGTCGGGAGCTAAGGCAATTCATCCCGGCTATGGCTTTTTCTCCGAGAAGGCGAGCTTCGTGCGCGACTGCGACAAGTATGGCCTGGCGTTTGTCGGTCCTTCGGCCGAGGTGATCGACAGCATGGGCGACAAGGACGCCGCACGTCGAACGGCTGCTGCGGCGGGCGTGCCCATCGTGCCGGGTTGCGATCTGCTCAAAAGTCCCGAGGAGGCGACGGCCGAGGCCGAGCGCATTGGCTGCCCCGTGCTTATTAAGGCGCGTGCCGGCGGTGGCGGCCGCGGCATTCGCAAGGTCGAGCGCGTGGAAGATGCGGCAAAGGCGTTTATCGAGGCGCGCGCCGAGGGCGAGGCCGTTTTTGGCGACGGCGAGTGCTACATGGAGAAGTTCGTCGCGCCGGCGCACCATGTTGAGGTGCAGATTATGGCCGATAAGCAGGGCCATGTGTTTTCGCTCGGCGAGCGCGAGTGCTCGGTGCAGCGCCGCAACCAAAAGCTGATCGAGGAGAGCCCCGCGCCGTGCCTCGACGGACACGACGACATTCGTGCTCGCATGCACAAGGCAGCGCGTGACCTGGCTCGTGCCGTCGGCTACGAAGGAGCCGGTACCATCGAGTTCCTGTATTCGGACGACGGCAATTTCTACTTTATGGAAATGAACACGCGCTTGCAGGTGGAGCATCCGGTTACGGAGTTTGTGACCGATACCGACTTGGTCAAGTGGCAGCTGCGCGTGGCAGCCGGCCAGCCTTTGCCCTTTGAGCAGGAGGACATGCCGGTCCGCAACCACGCCATGGAGTGCCGCATCAATGCCGAAACGCCGGACTTTCTGCCGTCATGCGGAACGGTCACCGCGTTGCGTGTGCCGGGTGGTCCGCGCGTGCGCTGGGATTCCGCCATGTTTACCGGTGCGACAGTTCCGCCGTACTACGACTCCATGCTCGGCAAGCTCATCGTGTGTGCGCCCACGCGTGACGGCGCCATTCGCAAGATGCGCTCGGCCCTGGGCGAGCTCGTGATTGAGGGCGTGAGCGAAAACAGCGAGCTTCAACTCGACGTGCTGGCAAACGACGAGTTCTTGTCGGGCATGTACCACACCGATCTGATGGGGCATCTCTATGCTGATGAATAGAAAAGCGAAGACGGTCAACGTCCTCGAGGGGCCGATGACCGAGTCGTGCGCCGAGTTTCCCGCGCGCCACGTGTTTATCAAGTGCCCGGAGTGCCGCCGTGTGATCGATGAGGCACGCCTACACGACAACCTCGAGGTCTGCCCTCGTTGCGGCAAACACTTTCGTGTGAGCGGTCGCGCGCGCATGCGCATGACGGTCGACGAGGGCACGTTTGAGGAATGGGATGCCAATCTGGCGTCGGAGGACTTCCTCTCGTTTCCCGGCTATGCCGACAAGCTCAAGAGCGTGAGCGAGCGTTCGGGCGAGCGCGACGCCGTTGTGTGCGGCAGGGGCAAAATCTGCGGTTGCGATACCGCGCTCTTCTTTATGGACGCTAACTTTATGATGGGCTCGATGGGCTCCGTGGTGGGCGAGAAGATCTGTCGCGCATTTGAGCGTGCGACCGAGCTAGGATTGCCAGTTGTCGGCTTTACCGTTTCGGGCGGTGCACGCATGCAAGAGGGCGTGACCTCGCTTATGCAGATGGCCAAGATTTCTGCGGCGGTTAGGCGCCACAGCGAGGCGGGCGGCCTGTATATCACGGTGCTCACCGACCCCACGACCGGAGGCGTAACCGCGAGCTTTGCCATGGAGGGCGACATTATCCTGGCCGAGCCCGATGCCCTGACGGCATTTGCCGGCCCGCGCGTGATCGAGCAGAACATGCACAAGCGCCTGCCCAAGGGATTCCAGCGCTCCGAGTTTTTGCTGGAGCACGGCTTTTGCGATGCCGTTGTTCCGCGTGGCGAGATTGCGCTCACGGTAGGCGAGCTGCTGGCGCTGCACGAAGGGCACGCGCCCGGCCTGGGGGCACCGCACGAGATTGTGCATACGGGTCGCCGCGGCAAAAAGCTGGGACACTTGTTCAAGCGCTCGACGGCACCAAAAACCGCGCTCGAGATTGTCAAGCAGACCCGCTCGGCAGATCGCGCCACGGCGGGCGAGGTGATCTCGCTGGGCCTGGATGGATTTGTGGAGCTGCACGGCGACCGTTACTTTGGCGACGACGCCGCTGTGGTGGCTGGCATTGGCTGGAAGGACAGGCGCCCCGTAACGGTCATCGCCATCGAGCGCGGCACCACGACCAAAGAGCGTATGCGCCGCAACTTTGGCATGGCGCATCCCGAGGGCTACCGCAAAGCGCGACGCCTGATGCGCCAAGCCGAAAAGTTTGGTCGGCCGGTTCTGTGCCTGGTCGATACTTCGGGCGCGTTTTGCGGCATCGGTGCCGAGGAACGCGGTCAGGGCGAGGCTATCGCCCAGAATCTCATGGAGATGAGCGGCCTTAAGACGCCGATTGTCTCGGTGGTAACAGGCGAGGGCGGCTCTGGCGGCGCGCTGGCGCTGTCCGTGGCCGACCGCATCCTGATGCTCTCGAGCTCGGCCTATTCGGTCGTGAGCCCCGAGGCCTGTGCGTCGATTCTGTGGAAGGATACCGAGCGCGCGAATGAGGCCGCCGAGGCGCTTAAGCTCACGGCTCCCGATCTGTTGGCGCTCGGCATCATCGACGGCATTGTTGACGATAGGGGTCTGTCGCATGAGGAGATCGCCGGCGCCGTCATGTCCTCGGCATTTGATGCCTTCGATACGCTTGGGCGGCTCGACGACGCGACCCTCACGAACCTCCGCTACGAAAAGTACCGCGCAATCGGTCAGTACCGCACGATGTGACAAAGGGACAGTCCGCATGTCACATTGGGAAAGGCGTTCCATGCCACAAGTTTCTAACACCTCGTTTACAACGACGGTTTCATCAAACGCCATGGCCGTGGTGGACTATCTGTCCAAAAGCATGATGTCGGCTCTGCCGTTTATTGTCTGCGCGGCATTGTTCCGCACCGTCGCCGTCATTATGGGCGAAGGCATGCTGGGCCTGTGGTCTGCCGATTCCGAAATCTATCGCCTGTTCTACAGTTGGCTCTACAACGCCGGCTACTACTTTTTGCCCATTTATCTTGGTTGGGCGGCCGCCCGCCAGCTCGGTTGCTCGGAGCAGCTGGGTATGATGCTGGGCGGCGTATTGATTGCACCCGATCTGCTTAAGCTTGTCGATGCCGCATCGACGGCGGGGGCATCGATGACTTATGTGTATGGTCTGGTTCCCGCGCCGGTCAACGATTACACGACGACTGTTATTCCGGTTCTCATCTCGGTGCCCGTGCTGTGGCGAGTGGAGTGTTTCTTTCAGCGCATTATCCCCAAGGCCGTGGCGTTTTCGTTCGTTCCGTTTGCGACCATGCTTGTCATGGTTCCGGTTTCGCTGTGTATCACGGCGCCGGCGGGCAGCTATCTGGGCATGCTGCTGGGCCAGCTTATGTTTATGCTTGGCAATTCCGGTGGCGTCGTGTCGCTGCTCACGCTCATGGGGCTTGCCGCGGGTTGGGAGTTCCTAAAGATCGCGGGCGTCAGCAACGTTGTCCTATCGCTCGCCTATGCGCAGTTTATGAGTGTGGGAACGGATTCGTGCATCCTGATCGCCGCGACGATGGCAACGTTCGCCGTTTGGGGCATGCCCTTTGGCGCGTCGCTCCGCGTTGCGGATAAGGACGAGAAGGCGCTCATGCTGGGCTATTCAATCTCGGGTGTTCTTGGCGGTGTAAGCGAGCCGGCGCTGTACGGTTGCGGCTTTAAATATGGCAGGTGCCTGACGTGCATGGCCATTGGCGGCGCCGTCGGAGGCCTTGTTGCAGCCGTGGGCCACGTTACGGCCTATACCATCGGCATGACGAATGTCCTCATGGTCATTGGCTTTGCCACGGGCGGCATCTCGAACCTGCTGTGGTGCTGTGTTGCCGGCGGTGTGGCATTTGCGGTGTCTGCGGCGCTGAGCTACTGCTTTGGCGTGGTGCCGGCGAAGGGGTGGGCGGCAGAAGACGAAGCCGATTCGTCCGAAACAGTGGCGAGCGCTGCTGAAGTAAGCGCATAAACCTGTGCGACAAAGGACGATTCCTTTGTCATGTTCCAAGGCCGTGGCTCGTGTGGGTTGCGGCCTTTTTGTATCTGGAGGACAAAGTGGCTACACTACAATCCGTTTGAGCAATAGATATTAGGTAGTACCGTGGGGACTGATGAGGATGGTCGAGTGGATTGTTCGTCGTGCGCAGGGCGACCGTGCGCGCGTGGGCACGTTGACGGGCGTGGTGTGCATTCTCGCCAACGTGGCACTATGCGCTGCGAAGGGCGCAATTGGCGTGCTGTCGGGATCGGTTTCGATCGTGGCGGACGCTATGAACAACCTGTCCGACGCCAGCTCGAACATCGTGAGCGTGCTTGGCTTCAGGCTGGCGAGCAAGCCGGCCGACCCCGAGCATCCTTACGGTCACGGTCGCTACGAGTATCTCTCGGGACTGGTCGTGGCGGCGCTCGTGCTGCTGATTGGCGTTGAGCTGGTGAAGTCGTCGGTTGAGCGAATTGTCAACCCCGAACCTGTCGAGTTCTCACTTGCCCTGGTGGCAGTTTTAGTGCTTTCGATGGTCGTAAAGCTGTGGATGGCGGCCCTCAACCAAAAGCTCGGTGACCGCATTGAGTCCGAGACGCTGCATGCGACCGCTCAGGATTCCAAGAACGATGTCCTTGCCACGGGCGCCGTGTTAGCGTGCGCAATTGTTTCGCAGGTGACGCACATCAATCTTGACGCATGGGTTGGCCTTGCCGTTGGCGCCTATATTGGCTGGAGCGGCTTTGAACTCATCCAGGATACGGTGAGCCCGCTTTTGGGCCAGGCGCCCGATCCTAAGCTGGTCAAGCACATTCGAGACAAGATCATGAGCTACCCCGGCGTTTTGGGCGTTCACGACCTGATGGTTCACGACTACGGCCCGGGCAGGAAGTTCGCAAGCGCTCATGCCGAGATGGCAGCCGAGGCCAGCCCGCTGGAAAGTCACGACACGCTCGATAACATCGAGCGGTCGTTTAGGAACGAAGACGGTATGATCGTCACGCTTCACTACGATCCCATTGTGACCGACGATCCAAAGGTGGCGAGCATGCGCCTGCGCATCAACGCAATGGCTCGCGAGATTGATAGCCGCCTTTCGATTCATGACCTGCGCTGTGTGCCGGGTCCTACGCACACCAACGTGATCTTTGACTGCGTGCGTCCCTCGGATCTGCAGATGAGTGCCGAAGACTTAAAGCACGCGCTGGCACAACGGGTCGAATTGGAATATCCCAAGTCGGTCGCCAAAATCACGATTGATGAAGACTATGTAGGCCATACCCACGAGTAGGGCTGTGCCGGCAAAGCAAGTTATACAGAAGGGGAGAGCATGAAGCGCCTATATCTACTCCGCCACGGCCAGACAGAATTCAACGTTAAAAAGCTGGTCCAGGGCCGCTGCGATTCTCCGTTGACCGACCTGGGCCGCAAACAAGCGGGAATGGCAGCCGCATGGCTCAAGGACCACGGCGTCGTTCCAGACAAAGTGGTCTCTTCGCCCTTAGGCCGAGCCATGGACACGGCAAGTCTCGTTGCAACCGAACTCCTCGGCCCGGACGCAGCCGTCGAATCCTGCGAAGGTATCATCGAGCGCGGCTACGGTACCTTCGAAGAAGGCCCCCACGACGCCCTGCCCACCGACGTCTGGGACCCCGGCGAGGATTTGGTCCCATTTGGCGGAGAAGGAAGCCATGCTCTGCAGGAGCGCATGGTAGGCACCCTCACCAATCTCATGGGCGCTGAGGGCATCGAAACCCTCCTAGCAGTAAGCCACGGAAGCGCCAGCCGCCAATTCATCAAGGCCGCAGCCCCAGAGGGCTTCGAGCTCCCAACAAAACTCCCCAACTGCGCCATCATGATTTTCGATTTTGATGAGGCGGAGCCACAAGTAGAGGGCGAGCCAATGCAATGCAAGTTCACCCTCCAGCAAATAGTGGACCCCCAACAAAGTCATTAGCCTGAGCGAGCAGAGTTAAGCAGACATCAACGTGTCGTCTCCCGAGCACGGCGGAGGGCCGGAGAAATATATTAAGGTCATCGCGAGTTCCGCACGCAAAGGAGAGCACTTAATGTGCTCTCCGTCTTGCGCAGGACTGTAGAGCAGGGACCTTAATATATTTCTCCGGCCCTCCGCCGTGCTCGGGAGCCATCCACGCACTTTACCTGCGTAAACAATGTGAGTGAAATATGAATCTCGATGGATACGCCCGCAGCCGTGTATACTAGACAGCTGTGTGTAACCAGGGGAGTATTCTGGCTGGACAAAACGCCTGCTTAATAGGGTTGTCAGGTAGTTCGGACGCAATACAAGGCTGGAGAGCACGTCGTGTAAGTAGTGGTCCTCTAGGGGCGTACGCTCGGTGGTGTACGCATTGTCCCAAGACCACGCGAGAGTTGGGATCATATCTTGATCAGCATGATTCTCGGCCGCAAGATTGGCATGACCCAGGTTTGGGACGAGAACGATAACGTCGTTCCCGTCACGGTCATCCAGGCTGGCCCCTGCGCTGTCTCGCAGGTTAAAACTCAGGCAACCGACGGCTATGACGCCGTCCAGATCGGTTTCGGCGACATCAAGGCCAAGAACGTGAACAAGCCCATGGCTGGTCACTTCGCCAAGGCTGGCGTCGAGCCTGTCCGTTTCCTTCGTGAGGTCCGCGTCGAGAACGGCGAGGAGCACAAGGTCGGCGAGGTCGTCACCGTCGCTGATTTCGCTGATGTCGAGAAGGTCGACGTCATCGGTACCTCCAAGGGTAAGGGCTTCCAGGGTCGCATCAAGCGCTGGGGTCAGCGCCGCGGTCCTATGACGCATGGTTCTCACTTCCAGCGTCACCCCGGTTCTATCGGTCAGTGCGCCTATCCTGCGCGCGTCCTCAAGGGCGTCAAGATGGCCGGTCACATGGGTAACGAGCGCGTTACCGTCAAGAACCTTTCCGTTGTCCGCATCGATGCCGAGCAGAACCTCATCTTGGTCAAGGGCGCTGTCCCGGGTGCCAAGAATGGTCTCGTCGCCATCCGTATGGCCTAAGGGCCCAGCCCATTTAGCCCAGCGTCATACCAAGGAGAACACTTAAATGGCAAAGTTTGAAGTAAAGAACAGCGAGGGCAAGAAGGTCGCCGAGGCCGAGCTCGCCGCTGAGGTGTACGGCATCGAGCCGAACATCCACGTTATGCACCACATCGTCAAGTGCCAGATGGCCTCTTGGCGTCAGGGCACCCAGTCTGCTAAGGGTCGCTCTGAGGTTTCCGGTGGCGGCAAGAAGCCTTGGCGTCAGAAGGGCACCGGCCGTGCCCGCCAGGGTTCCATCCGTGCTGCCCAGTGGCGTCACGGTGGCGTCGTCTTCGCCCCCAAGCCCCGTTCTTACGCTAAGCGTATGAACAACAAGGAGGTCAAGCTGGCTATGCGCTCCGCGCTGTCCGCCAAGCTGGCCGATGGCGAGCTCGTGCTCGTCGACGACTACGGCTTCGAGAAGCCTTCCACCAAGGCTGCCGTCGCCATGCTCAAGGCTCTCGGCCTTGAGGGCAAGCGTCTGACCATCATCGTTCGCGATGAGGACGTCAACGCCTACCTGTCGTTCCGCAACATTCCCAAGACGTTCATCATCACTGCCGACGAGGCCAACACCTACGATCTCGTCAACAACAACGCTGTGCTGATGCCCGCCGACATCGCCGCTCACTTCGGGGAGGTGCTTGCATAAATGACCGCCCACGAGATCATCATCCGTCCGATCGTGTCCGAGCGTTCCTTCTCCGGCATGGAGCTGAACAAGTACACGTTCGAGGTCGCCAAGGATGCTAACAAGTATCAGATCAAGGACGCTGTCGAGGAGATCTTCGGCGTCAAGGTCGTTCGCGTGAACACCCTGACGGTCAAGCCCAAGACCAAGCGCGTGCGCTATGTCGCCGGCAAGACCCGTTCTTGGAAGAAGGCCATCGTCACGCTGGCCGAGGGCGACACCATCGAGGTCTTTGGCAACCAGGCCTAAGACTCGCTGCTGTTGAGTGAGCTCATGCCTCCCAAATAGGGGAGGCGAGAGCTCAAGGTTTTGGGCGTATAAAATGGACACGCCCGGAACCGTGTATACGTCCGGTGTCATCGCACCCGAGGCAGAACCTCGAATCCCTGTCTGCGATGGCTAACGGATTCCTATTGAAAGGGATTGTAATGGCTGTAAAGCACCTTAAGCCGACCTCCGCTGGTAGGCGTTGGCAGACGATCTCCGATTTCTCTGAGATCACCTGCAACAAGCCCGAGAAGTCTCTTCTCGAGCCCCTGCCCAAGAAGGCCGGTCGTAACAACAACGGCCGCATCACCACCCGCCACCAGGGCGGCGGCGTGAAGCGTCGTTACCGCGTGATCGACTTCAAGCGCAACAAGGACGGCGTGCCCGCCAAGGTTGCCACGATCGAGTACGATCCGAACCGTTCCGCTCGCATCGCTCTGCTGCACTACGCTGACGGTGAGAAGCGCTACATCCTGGCCCCCAAGGGCCTCGAGGTCGGTCAGACCATCATGTCCGGTTCTGACGCCGACATCAAGCCGGGCAACGCTCTGCCCCTCGCCGACATCCCCGTCGGTACGCTCATCCACGCCGTCGAGTTCCAGCCGGGCAAGGGCGCTGCTATCGCCCGTTCCGCCGGTAACTCCTGCCAGCTGATGGGTAAGGAGGGCAAGTACGCTATCGTCCGTATGCCTTCCTCCGAGATGCGCCGCATCCTCGTTACCTGCCGCGCCACCGTCGGTGAGGTCGGCAACGCCGATCACGCCAACATCGTCATCGGCAAGGCCGGCCGTAAGCGTCACATGAACGTGCGCCCGACCGTCCGCGGTACCGTCATGAACCCTGTCGACCACCCGCACGGCGGTGGCGAGGGCAAGAACCACACCTCTGGTCGTCCCTCTGTTACCCCCTGGGGTAAGCCGACGAAGGGCCTTCGTACGCGCAAGAAGAAGAAGGTCTCGAACCAGCACATCATTCGTCGCCGTAAGAAGTAATTTCGGATACCGAGTTTTAGGAGAAAGCACTTATGAGCAGAAGTCTCAAAAAGGGCCCGTTCGTGGAGACTCGCCTTCTCTCGCGTATCACCGCGATGAACGAGGCTGGCAAGAAGGACGTCGTGAAGACCTGGTCCCGCGCGTCCACCATCTTCCCCGAGATGGTTGGTCACACCATCGCCGTCCACGACGGCCGCAAGCATGTGCCCGTGTATGTTACCGAGTCCATGGTTGGTCACAAGCTCGGCGAGTTCGCGCCGACTCGTACGTTCCGTGGCCACAAGGCCAAATAGGGGGTTAACCGTAAATGGCAACTAAGTCTATTGAAACTGAGGCCACCGAGGTTCGCGCCGTCGCTAAGTACGTGCGTGTTTCCCCCAGCAAGGCCCGCCTGGTGGTCGATCTGATCCGCCGCAAGCCTGTCGCTCAGGCTTTCGACATCCTCCACTTCTGCGACCGCGCCGTCGCCGTGGATGTCGAGAAGGTTCTCCGTTCCGCTGTTGCGAACGCCGAGAACAACAACGGTCTGCGTGCCGACAACCTGGTTGTCGCCGCTGCCTATGTTGACGAGGGTCCGACGCTTAAGCGCATCCGTCCCCGCGCCAAGGGTTCCGCTTCTCGCATTCTGAAGCGTACTTCCCACATCACCGTCGTCGTTGCTCCTCGAAAGGAGGCGTAAAGCTGTATGGGTCAGAAAGTCTACCCCACCGGCTTCCGTCTTGGCATCACCGAGAACTGGCGCTCCCGCTGGTTCGCAGAGAAGGATTACGCTAAGACCCTCGGTAACGATCTCGAGATCCGCAAGTACCTCGAGAAGCGTCTTTCCCGCGCAGCTGTCTCCCGCGTCGAGATCGAGCGCGCTGGCGACAAGGTGAAGGTCATCATCCTCACCGCTCGCCCCGGCGTTGTCATCGGTAAGAAGGGTGCCGAGATCGATACCCTCCGCACCGAGCTCGAGAAGGTCGCTGGCGTCTCCAAGGGCCAGCTCTCCGTCGACGTTGTCGAGATCAAGCGCCCCGAGCTCGACGCCAACCTCGTTGCTCAGTCTATCGCCGAGCAGCTCGAGGGCCGCGTTGCCTTCCGTCGCGCTATGCGCAAGGCTGTCCAGTCCGCCCGCAAGGCCGGCGCTAAGGGCATCCGTATCCAGTGCTCCGGTCGTCTCGGCGGTGCCGAGATGGGCCGTCGTGAGTGGTACCGTGAGGGTCGCGTGCCTCTGCACACCCTCCGTGCCAAGATCGACTACGGCACGGCTGTCGCCAGCACCACCATGGGCGCTTGCGGCGTGAAGGTCTGGATCTACCTGGGCGAGAAGCTCCCGGGCCAGCCTGTTCCCAACCCTGCACTCGAGGGCTCTTCCCGTCCTCGTCGTCGTAACTCCGAGAGGAGGGGTCAGTAGTGCTTGCCCCTAAGCGTATTCTTCACCGCAAGGTGCAGCGTGGCTCCATGAAGGGCCAGGCCAAGGGTAATACCGAGCTGCATTTCGGCGAGTTTGGTATCCAGGCTCTCGAGGCCCATTGGATCACCAACCGTCAGATCGAGGCCGCTCGTATTGCCATGACCCGCTACATGAAGCGTGGCGGTCGTGTCTACATCACGATCTTCCCCGATAAGCCCATCACCAAGAAGCCTGCCGAGACTCGCATGGGTTCTGGTAAGGGTAACCCCGAGGAGTGGGTGGCCGTCGTCAAGCCCGGCCGCATCATGTTCGAGGTCAAGGGCGTGCCCGAGGAGGTCGCTCGCGAGGCTCTGCGTCTTGCACAGCACAAGCTTCCCATCAAGACCAAGATTGTTGCTGCTAAGAACGCTGAGCAGCGCATCGAGAAGGAGATGGCTGAGGAGGCCGCTCTCGAGGCCAAGTGGGCTGCTGAGGACGCCGCCGCCGCCAAGGAGGAGAACTAATGAAGCCCGCAGAGATTCGTGAGCTCTCGGACGCTCAGCTCGTTGAGAAGCTGAAGGAAATGCGCGCCGAGCTCTTTAACCTTCGTTTCCAGATGGCCACCAGCCAGCTGGACAACACCGCTCGCGTCAACACCGTGAAGAAGGACATCGCTCGCGTCCTCACGGAGCAGCGCGCCCGCGAGATCGCAGCGGAGAAGTCCGCTGTCGCCGAGTAGGACCTAAGGAGAGAACATGACTGATTCGCGTAACTCGCGTAAGGTCCGTACGGGTGTCGTTACCTCCGTCTCCGGTGCCAAGACCATCGTTGTCACCGTCACCGAGCGCAAGCGTCACCCCAAGTACGGCAAGATGATGACCAGCTCCAAGAAGCTGCATGCTCACGACGAGGAGTGCACGGCTGGCGTGGGCGACACCGTCCGCGTTATGGAGACCCGTCCTATGTCCAAGATGAAGCGTTGGCGCCTCATCGAGGTCGTCGAGCGCGCTAAATAAGCAGTCGCTCTTACGACTTGTACGTTTCCGAAGATGTGCGTATGCCTGGCTTGCATACCACGGGCCGCGTAAAGGCTGCGCACCTCTCTTCGGTTCTTAGTTCGGAGGAACATCTACCATGATTCAGATGCAAACCATGCTGAACGTCGCCGACAACTCCGGCGCTCGCAAGATTCGCTGCATCAAGGTGCTTGGCGGTTCCAAGCGTCGTTATGCAGGCATCGGCGATACGTTCATCGGTGCTGTCCAGGAGGCTACCCCTGGCGCTAACGTCAAGAAGAAGGACGTTGTCCGTTGCGTCGTCGTTCGCACCGTTAAGGAGATCCGCCGCAAGGATGGCTCCTACATTCGCTTTGACGAGAACGCTTGCGTTGTCGTCAACAACGATGGTTCGCCCGTCGGCACCCGTATCTTCGGGCCCGTCGCTCGCGAGCTTCGTGACAAGAAGTACATGAAGATCGTCTCGCTCGCTCCCGAGACCCTGTAGTTAGGGGAGATATATGTATATCAAGAAGGGCGATAAGGTCCAGGTTCTCTCTGGTAAGGATCGCGGCAAGCAGGGCGTTGTCCTGCGTGCTCTCCCCGCCGAGAACAAGGTCGTTGTCGAGGGCGTTTCGGTCGTCAAGAAGGCCGTCAAGCCCAACGCTGCCAACCAGCAGGGCGGCATCGTTTCGCAGGAGGCTCCCATCGACGCCTCCAACGTCAATCTCGTTTGCCCCGAGTGCGGTAAGGTTACCCGCGTCGGTCACGAGAAGGACGGCAAGAACAAGCTGCGCGTCTGCAAGAAGTGCGGCCACAAGTTCTAAGCTGCCCGCAACATCAAGTTGCTAGCAAAGGCCCGGATGCTCCACGGCACCCGGGCCTTTATCTATCCCTACTCATTGCACTCATTGAGGACAGACTTAAATGAGTGCCCTAAATGGTCAAGCATAGATGAGCGGGTGTGCTGTACAAATTGCTTGTGTGCGCGTTTATGCGCGTTAGATTGCGTCTAATTGTGCACTCATGCGTATATATGCGCCGTTTACGGGACAATAATGACCGTTTAACGGTGAGATACGCAAAAACGCGCATAGACGCGCGTGTTTGTGCGAATATAGAGCTGTCAGAAAGCAAGGCGTTCTATGACACAGGAGGCACATAATGGCAGATTTCAAGCAGTCTCCGCTCGACGCGGCGGCAGCCGCCAAAGCAGCGTTCGCTTCGGTTCAGGACAAGCCGTTCCCCGACGATATCTTTACGGCTCCCGAGCTCCGTTGGGCTGTGATCGGGTGCGGCGTTATCGCCAACCAGATGGCTCAGTCCCTTGCTCTTGCCGGTCGCACGCTTGCGGGCGTCGCCAACCGCACGCTGTCCAAGGCTCAGGCTTTTGCTGAGCAGTATGGCATCGAGAAGGTCTATGACACGGTCGAGGACCTCTACGCCGATCCGAACATCGACGCCGTCTACATCACCACCCCGCACAACACTCATATCACCTATCTGCGCGCTGCGTTGGCAGCTGGTAAGCACGTGCTCTGCGAGAAGGCCATTACCCTCAATTCCGCTGAGCTTGATGAGGCCTGCGCCATTGCCGACGAGCACAACGTGGTCCTTATGGACGCCACCACGGTGCTCCACATGCCTTTGTATCAGGAGCTGCGTCGTCGCATGGATGTCGGTGAGTTCGGCCGCATGAATCTCGCTCAGCTCAACTTTGGCAGCTACAAGGAGTACGGCGATCTGACCAATCGCTTCTACAACCGCAACCTTGCTGGCGGTGCCATGCTCGATATTGGCGTGTATGCCCTGTCCGTCATGCGTCTCTTTATGGCCAGCCAGCCCGCCGAGGTCGTGTCTCTAGGCAACACCTGCGAGACTGGCGTCGATGTTGCGGGCGGCATCGTCTGCCGTAATGCCGAACAGCAGCTGGGCGTGGTGAGCCTTACGCTCCACTCCAAGCAACCCAAGCGCTCGATCATTAGCTTCGACAAGTGTTATATCGAGGTCAACGAGTATCCGCGTGCCGATCACGCGACCATCGTGTGGACTGCCGACGGCCACCGCGAGGAGGTCCACGCTGGCACCGAGGCCTACGCACTGTGCTACGAGATGGCCGATCTTGAGAAGGCCGTTGCCGGCGACGACTCCAAGCGCGAGCTGCTGGATTATGCTTCTGATGTTATGGAGCTTATGACCAAGCTTCGCGCCGACTGGGGAGTCGTGTACCCCGAGGAGGAGTAAACGATGCTTGCGGAAGATAGGCTCAACGCGATCGTGTCGATGGTGCAGCAGACGGGCTCGGTTACCGTACCGGAGCTTGCTGAGGCACTGGGTGTGACGGCGTCTACCATTCGGCGCGACCTGCAGACGCTCGACCGCGCACACCGTATCGCCAAGGTACACGGTGGAGCGACGAGCCTTGAGCGCGCGCACGTGACGCGCGACCTAACGCTTAATGAGCGCAGCGATCTTCATAACGACGACAAGGAGCGTATTTGCGCCCGTGCGGCGGCGCTTGTGGAGCCCGAGAGCTTTGTGTACATCGATTCGGGTTCGACGACGCTCAGGCTCATCGAGCACCTTCCGCGCCTTGAGGGTGTCACCTATGTGACTGATTCCGTGCTCCACGCTCAGCATCTCGCCCTGCGCGGTATGCGCACCGTGGTGCTGGGCGGCGAGCTCAAGCCCGAGACCGAGGCGCTGGTGGGCCCCGATGCCTTGGCAACCCTGGACCGCTACAACTTCAACTGTGGCTTTTGGGGCTCTAACGGCATCGCCGCCGAGCAGGGTTTTACGGCGCCCGATATCGAGGAAGCGCAAGTAAAGCGCATCTCGATGCGCCATACGGCCAAGCGCTTTGTAATCTCGGACGCCAGTAAATTTGGCATGGTGGCGCCCGTCAAGTTCGCGGACTTCCGCGACGCAACGATTATTACCGCGGGCGAAGTGCCCGCCAAGTACCAGACGATGGACAACGTCATCACGGTCTAGCAACGGGACAAGGCCAAACCATTTAGTTTTCTCAATAGAAAAGCGGCAACGTCCATTACGGGCGTTGCCGCTTTTGTTGTCTACCGGTTTGTCTAAATCTGTAACAACTGGACCGTTAAAAGTGGGCTAGATGTTACAGATTGAGATACTTCCGAACCGCGCCGTCCCTTTGTCTCAATCTGTAACATCTGGAACTGATTTTGCCGAGTTACTGTTACAGATTGAGATTTTCCCTTAAGGGGGATTTGAATGTCTCGATCTGTAACAGATAGACCGGAAAACGGGCTCTAACTGTTACAGATCGAGACGTTTTGGGACCGCGGCTGAGCCATTACGGCAAAACTACCACAAAGGTGCCTGTCCCCATTGTGATGGTTTAGGGCTCCCAGGGGCAGGGAGCTTCGATGTGGATGTGCTCGCCGGTTACGGGATGCGTGAAGGACACGCTGTGGGCGTGGAGCATCAGGCCGCAGGGGCGCGGCGTGCCGTACAGGTCGTCGCCAACCAGGGGATGGCGCTCGCTTGCCAGGTGCACGCGGATCTGGTGTTTGCGGCCGGTGAGCAACTCGACATCAATATATGAACGCGCGGGCAGGCCTCGACGGCTCTTAAGGCGCTTGAGCACCTTCACGCGCGTTTGAGACGGCTTGCCGCTGGCGCCGACGCGCATCTTGCGGCTGTCGTGGCGGTCGCGGGCGATGGGCTTGTCGATGAGCTTCTCGTTCCAGTCGATCTTGCCCTCGGCCAGCGCCAGATAGTGCTTTTCGAAAGCGTGGTCGATGACCATCTGGTCAAAGGCGGGCTGCGTCTGCTTGTCGAGCGAGAACAACACCACGCCGGTGGTGTTGCGGTCCAGGCGGTTGAGCGGCTGCATGTCAGTCGCGGCAAAGCCGTCGCCCATCGCCAGCAGCAGGTCGCTGGCGTAGTCGGTGAGCGTGCGCTCGCCGGTGCCGTCGCCGTGGACGATCATGCCGGCAGGCTTGTCGATGGCCATGAGCCAGGCGTCGCAGTAGAGGACTTGAGGTTCTTCGTTCACGTGTAAGCCTTTCGGTTAGCTAATTCCCACAAACATGCAGCCCGAGGTGGCCCCGCGCAGGCGGGCGGCGGGCTTACGGCCGGCCTGCGCGGCCTCGACGGCACGACGGACGCGGGCGACGGCACGGCCCACCTCATCCGTCTCGAGCAAGGTTCCGTCGACCATAAGGCGACGCACGCCGGCGTCGAGCAGCTGTGGTACCTGCGGCGTAAGGTCGATGGGGTAGGCGTCGTACAAGCGAGAGCGGCCATGGATGTCGGTGCGCACGGGCATGACCTTGCCGTCGATATTCTTGAGCGACAGCTTGCGGGCGCGCAGGCGGCAGTTGGCGCAATCGTGGATGCAGCCATTGGCCACCTGCAGGATGCAGTGCTCGCTCGTCATAACGCGCGGGCGGCCGAACACAGTGATGCCCAGGGCTGCGGGCGCGGAGGTGCCAAGCGAGACGATCTCGTCGAGCGTTATCTCGGGCGAGAGCCAAAACGCGCCGGCTCCGCGCTCGGCAAGTGCCTCCATGCAAGGGATGTTGTGCACGGGCAGGCAAGAGCGGACCTCCGCCGTGGCGCCAACCTGGGCGGCCAGGGCAAGCTCAGAGATGTTGCCAATAGCGACCGTAGCACCGGCAACAACCCACGGGTCGACGCGTACGTGGTCAACGGCACGGCAGACCTCGTCGAGTATGGGTACGATGCCCTGCTCAAGCGCATCGGCGGGGGAGAGCTCGGCCGCATCGAGCGCGTCGGTGGTCATGTAGATGCGCGTTGCACCCTCCGCGCAGGCTGCCTCGGCAGCCTCGAGTGTGGTGACGGTGGCGCAGATCTGCGGCTCGTCGCGGTAGTGCTCGGGCATGGGGCGCGTACATTTGTCGAGCACCGGCAGCTCGAGCGTGCGGGCGCGCTCGTCATACGGTGCCAGAATGGCTTCTTCCAGCGCCTTGCAGGCGGCGGCGCGCACCTTGTGCACAGCGGAGAAGCCCATACCGCAGCCCTCATCGAGCGCCACATCAAAGCTTGCAGCCTCAAAGGGCGAGGAACCCATGCGGCCCACGTGCTCAACCAGATCGGACGCCTCGACCGCGCGGGTCTTGGCAGCCTCGACGGTGAAGCCCGTGGCGGTGGCGGTGAGCGCGGGGTTGTCACAGCAGGTGAGTGTGACAGTAAACGGCTCGCCCAGACGCGCCACGACGGATACATCAATAGCTCGGCGGCGCAGCACGTCGCGCTTGAGCGCGGCACCGGCGGCATCGATGGCGCGCTGGCTGCGGATGACGCGTACGCGGCAGCCCCCGGGCATGCTGCGGGGCACGCGGCACTCGATGATGTCACCGGCGGCGGCATCATCGGTAGCGATAGTGGTTAGGAACTGGTCGAACTCATCGTCGTGGCGAAGTTCCAACAAGTCGCCCTTGCCCACGGGCTCAAACAGCTCAATGCGGGCGATGGCGGCGCGGCGACGACGGTCGTCAGGCTTGAGCCCGCGCACGTCGCGGTTGGCCAGACGGCTGCCCAGCACCGTGCCCACAATCTGGCCGCGGTTGTTGGAGCGCTCGTAACTCATCATCTCGTCGCCCGAAGTGCCGTCCTGATAGGCGTGCGTAAAGTCGCGGTTAAAGCAGCGCTTGAGTTGGCGCTGGCGAGCGGCTTCCTCGTCCTTATCTACGGCGACCCCGGCCAGCATGTCATCGATCTGATGACGGTACACATCGACGATGGAGTACACGTAATCGGGCGCCTTCATGCGGCCCTCGAGCTTGAGCGATGCGGCGCCGGCGTCATACAGACGGCGAACGAGCTGCGAAGTGTTGGTGTCGCGCGGGCATAGAGCGCGCTCGCGTCCGGCAGGGGAGAGCGTGCGGCCGTTCTCGTCGATCAGCTCGTAAGGCAGGCGACAGGGCTGAGCGCACATGCCGCGGTTGGCCGAGCGGCCCGCCATGGCAAAACTCGACAGCAGGCACAGACCCGAGTAGCAAAAGCAGATGGCGCCGTGGCTAAAGACCTCCAGGTCAACGTCGGGCGCGGCATTGTGAATGGCGGCGATCTCGTCGATGGAAAGCTCGCGCGAGAGGGTCACGCGGTCGGCGCCCTGCTCGCGGCACCAGATGGTCCCACGGTCATCGTGGATGTTCGCTTGGGTCGAGATATGCGTCTCGATGCCGGGCATGGTGCGCTTGACCTCAAAGAACAGGCCCCAGTCTTGGATGATAAAGGCGTCGGCGCCCAGCGTGGAGCAGCGGTGGATGAGCTGCAGCGCATCGCTCATCTCGGATTCTTTGATGACGATGTTGACCGTGACGTAGACGCGCGACCCGGCTAGATGCGCGGCGCGGCAGGCTTGCTCAAAGGCCTCGTCGGTAAAGTTGGTGGCCTTGCGGCGGGCGTTGAAGCTGCCCATACCGCAGTAGATGGCATCGGCGCCGGCAGCGAGTGCGGCGGCAAAGGGCTCCGGGCCTCCGGCGGGGGCCAAGAGCTCGGGTCTGCGGTTGGTGGTTCGACTGGCGATTGCGGTCATATCCTGCCTTTCAAAATGCTCAGATACTCAAAAGTATAGTGGCGCCGTCGCGATGGGCGATGCCCGCAGCCCAAGCAGGACAAAGTCTTCAGGCGGGTCGTCGGTCGCGCCGTTCATCGGCCCGTACGCGCCGTTGGGCGATAAAATATTCTCGCAGTGTGATAATAATCTTGCACCGCGCAAAATCATCCCCTACTATCCCAATCAAGCGCGGTGTTCAGACCGAACTGTGCCTCCCGGTGCGAACGCCGCGCTCACGCTCTCTATTTGATCGTAAGGAGAAAAACATGAGCAAGACCGTCGTGTCTTCCGATAACGCACCCGCAGCTATCGGACCGTATTCCCCCGGTATCCAGACCGGCAACATGGTGTTCCTGTCCGGCCAGCTGGGCATCGATCCCGCGACCGGCAAGCTGCCCGAGGGCGTCGAGGCCCAGGCCAAGCAGTCCCTCGCTAACGTCGAGGCCCTGCTGACCGCTGCCGGCGCCACGTTTGCCGATGTCGTCAAGACTACGGTCTACCTGACCGACATCGCCGACTTTGCCGCCGTGAACGAGATATATGCCTCCAAGTTCGAGGCCCCGTTCCCCGCGCGCAGCGCATTCCAGGTTGCCGCTCTTCCGGCTGGTGGTCTGGTCGAGATCGAGGTCGTCGCCGCTCTCTAAGGTGTTGGCAACAGCTAAACATGACATGCAAAAAAGACCCTGCAGCGCGTGTGAGCTGCAGGGTCTTTTGTCAAGCGATGCGGCAAAACGATCCGTTTTCCTCCGTCCTCAAGGGATCAGCGGGTTAGCCCTCCTTGCGAACTTTTTGCAGGTAGCGGTAGACGCTGGGCTCCGAGATGCCCAGTGCGGCGGCAGCACAGGCAACGGCGCCCTTGAGCATAAATACACCGTTGCCGTTAAGGTGACGAATAACGTCCACGCGATCGGCCTGCCCAAGCGAGGCGACATCCTGCCCGCGGCTTTCGAGCAACTCGGAAATACTGCGATCGATGAGCTCCTGTGTAGACTCCGAAAGACTTTCGACCTCGATAGACGCGGGCTCCGCCTGCCTTGGCACAGCGTCGAAGCAGGCCATGAGCTGCTGAGCCATGGCGTTGATGGAGCGTACCGTGGAAAGATCGGTGTTGACGCAGAGCATGCCGACGATCTCGTTATCCTCGCGGATAAAGTACGTCGCCGACTCCAACGTCTTGCCACCGGCACCGCGCCCCTCGTAGCCCGTAATAAACGGCAGGTCGCGATACTTGGCGTCATGCATGATCTTGAGTGCCAGATCGGTAGCGGGACCGCCGACCTTGCGACCGCTCACGATGCCGTTGCGAATATCGACGATGGCGTGGTCGGGGTCCGAGAAATCATGCAGCACGATTTCGCTGTTTTTGCCGAGTACCTGCTCCAGGAAATCGACCATCGGCAAAAAGCGACGTACGGTCTCGTTCACGGGCAACTCCTTGGGGTGAAATCGGAAATGTTCATAACAATTTTTTCTCATGGTAACACGCCATTCCTCATCTCGCATATCCGCAGGTACATTGCGTAATACGGACGAGCGGTAGGAATTTGGCGGTAAACGGTCGACCAAAAGAAAAGTTAGATGTTATTTTGACCAGACACTTTCCTGACCTGCGGAAATGCTTTGTCTCAGCTCAAGAATAGTTTGATAACAAAAAATTATTATTGAGAATGAGAATCATCTTTAATACGATATGCAACGAAGGCACAACCTCACCCCCGCACTGCGTCACAATAGAGCGTTAGATGCGAAAACAACTACTTCGAGGATTGGTGGTCAAATGGCCCAGGAGACGGTTACGAACGGCACTGAAGCCCTGTTCACTCGCGAAGGCATGCCGCCCGTTACGGAAATGATCCCGTGTGCCCTTCAGCACGTGCTGGCATCGTTTGCCGGCATTATTACCCCGGCGGTCATCATGGCCGGTGTCTACGGCTTTAATAGCCAGCAGAGCACCGACATCATTCAGGTCGCGCTTATTCTTTCGGCAATCGACACGGCCCTTCAGGCCTTCGCTCCCTTCCGCCGCATCGGCGGCGGCCTGCCCATCGTCATGGGCGTTTCGTTCGCGTTCCTGCCGGCCCTGCAGGCCATGGGTGCCTCGGGCTTTAGCTTTGGTGCGCTGCTGGGCGGCGAGATTGTCGGCGGTGCCGTCGCGGTCCTCTTTGGTCTGGCCTACAGCAAGATCAAGTGGCTGTTCCCGCCCGTCGTGACCGGTACGGTCATCTTCTCCATTGGCGTCTCTCTCTATCCCACGGCCGTCAAGTATATGGCCGGCGGTATGGGTACGCCGCTGTGGGGCACCCCGCAGGCCTGGTGCGTCGCTCTTATCACCTTCGCCGTGGTCTTTGCGCTCGCCAACTTTGGTAAGGGCACGCTCAAGCTGGGATCCGTGTTCTTTGGCATGATTGTTGGCATGATCGTCTCCATCCCCTTTGGCATGATCGACTTCTCCAGCGTCGCCACCGCTCAGGTCTTCGCCCTTCCCAAGCTCATGCCCTACGCGCTCGAGTTTGATCCCGAGGTCTGCATTACCCTCGCCGTCGTGTTCCCCATGGTTGCCATCCAGGTTATCGGTGACGTCTCCGCCGCCTGCCTGGGCTCCATCGACCGTATGCCCACCGAGCGCGAGCTCTCCGGCGCTATCGTGTCCCAGGGCCTCACCTCTATGGTCGGCGGCCTGCTGGGCGGTCTTCCCACCAGCGCCCTTGGCCAGAACGTGGGCATCATCTGCTCCAACAAGGTCGTCAACAAGTGGGTCTTTGTGATCATCGCGGCCGTCTTTGCCATCGCCGGTCTGTTCCCGCAGCTCTCTGCCGTGCTCTCCGCCATCCCGCAGCCCGTCATCGGCGGCGCTACCGTGGGCGTCTTTGGCACCATCACCATGAACGGCGTGCGCATGTTCACCCGCGAGGGCCTTACGCAGCGCACTACCACCATCGTCGGTACCTCCGTCGTCTTTGGCCTGGGTATCTGGATGGCCAGCGGCTGCCTTGCCGGAGAGGGTATGCCCACCTGGGTGTCCACCGTCATCGGCTCCAATGCCGTAACCCCCACCGCCATCATGGCCATTGTCCTTAACCTGATCCTTCCGCAGACGCCGGTCGTGGCTCAGCACATCGATGCTGCCAAGGACGCTGCCGTGGATCTGGTCTTGCCCGAGAGCAAGAAGTAACCAATTCGGTGCTATTCGTCGGCGGACGCATCGCCTCGTCCGCCGGCGCCATGCGGCGCCAAGCCGCACTTCAAAGGGTTTGTCCCTTTGGTGAAGCGTTGACGGGAGAGGGCCCGTTTCCGGTGTAGGCCGGCGCTTCGCACTCCGCCATGTCAGAGGTGTCAAACCCCGCCTCTGATGTCGAAGGGAGCATCCATGCTTCTGGTCGCTAACGGTTCCGTCTTTACCCGCAACGCTCAGGCCCCGTTCATTCCAAACGGTGCAGTCGCCATTGACGGAGATACGATCGTCGAAGTGGGCCCCGAGTGCGAGCTCAAGGTCAAGTACCCGGATGCCGAGTACGTCGACGCCCAGGGCAACCTCATCATGCCCGGACTCATCAACTGCCACACCCACATCTACTCGGGTCTGGCCCGCGGCCTTGCGATTAAGGGCTGCAACCCCACCAACTTCTTGGAAAATCTTGAGCAGCAGTGGTGGAAGATCGACGACAACCTGACGCTCGACGGCACCAAGGCCAGCGCCTATGCCACGATTCTTGACTCCATCCGCGATGGCGTCACCACGATCTTCGATCACCATGCGAGCTTCTGCGAGATCCCGGGAAGCCTCTTTACCATTAAGGATGCAGCTCAGGAGCTGGGCATGCGTTCGTGCCTGTGCTACGAGGTCTCCGATCGCCGCGGCCAGGAAAAATGCGACCAGGCCATTGCCGAGAACGCCGAATTTGCCCAGTGGGCCGCCAAGGAGCGTCGCGATAACGACAACCATATGATCGCCGCCATGTTTGGCGGTCACGCCACCTTTACGCTGTCGGACGAGACCATGGACAAGATGGCCGAGGCCAACAACGGCCTGACCGGCTTCCACATCCATGTGTGCGAGGGCATGAATGACGTGTGGGACTCCCGCTTCAACCGCGGTGGCATCAGCCCCGTCGAGCGCCTGCTGCAGCACAACCTGCTGGGTCCCGACACCATGCTCGGCCACTGCATCCACGTGACACCTGCCGAGATGGACATCGTCAAGGAGTCCGGCACCTGGCTCGTCAACAACCCCGAATCCAATATGGGCAACGCCGTGGGCTGCGCTCCCGTGCTCGAGTTCTTCCGCCGCGGCATCCCCGTGTGCATGGGCACCGACGCCTACACCCACGATATGCTCGAGAGCCTCAAGGTCTTCCTGATCATTCAGCGCCACAACGCCGCCATGCCCAACGTGGGCTGGTGCGAGGCCATGACGATGCTCTTTGAGAACAACGCCAAGATGGCGAGCAAGTACTTCGACCGCAAACTCGGTGTGCTCGAGGCCGGCGCTGCCGCCGACGTCATCGTTATGGACTACAAGCCCTTTACGCCGCTGAGCGAGGAGAACATCGACGGCCACATGCTCTTTGGCATGATGGGCAAAAACTGCCGTACCACCATCATTAACGGCCGCGTCCTGTACAAGGATCGCGAGTTCGTTGGCATTGATGAGGACAAGATCAACGCGTGGACCATGGCTGAGTCCAAGAAGCTCTGGAGCACGCTCAACGATCGCGCCTACTAATTACAAGTAGATTCACGCGCGTCGGATGTTTCGCCGCATCCGACGCGCATATAGGCGGCCTCCGCGGGGTCGCCGGCGCTGTGCTAGCGCTACACCGTATTTGCGCCCGCCGCGCGGTCTCGCCGGGCGTTACAGAGAGGAGCTCATTATGAGCGACATCATGAGGCCGATCCCGTTTTCGCAGCTGATGAACTGGATCATCGAGGAGCACAAGACCCAGGGCGCCGTCTTTGGCGTGCGCAAGGTGGTCACGACCAACCAGGAGGGCGCGCTTCCCATTTTTGACGAGCGCATCGAGACTCCGTTTGGCCCGGCCGCCGGCCCCAACACGCAGCTTGCCCAGAACATCGTGGCCTCTTATGTGGCCGGTTCCCGCTTCTTTGAGCTCAAGACCGTTCAGGTTATGGACGGCGAGGAGCTCTCCAAGTGTGTGAACAAGCCCTGCATCGTGGCGCAGGACGAGTGCTACAACTGCGAGTGGTCGACCGAGCTCGAGGTTCCGCAGGCCTTTGCCGAGTACGTGAAGGCATGGTTTGCCTGCCACCTGATCGCTCGCGAGTACGGCCTGGGCAGCCCGGACGGTTTTGTCTTTAACATGTCCGTGGGCTATGACCTCGAGGGCATCAAGAGTCCCAAGGTCGACGCCTACATCGAGGGCATGAAGGACGCCAGCGGCTCCGACGTCTGGAACGAGTGCCGCACGTGGGCGCTCGCTAACCTGGACAAGTTTGAGCATGTCGATACCGCGTTTGTCGAGTCCATCCCGGCGCGCGTCTCCAACTCCATCACCGAGTCCACGCTGCATGGCTGCCCGCCGGCGGAGATCGAGCGCATCGCGACCTATCTGATCACCGAGAAGGGCCTCAACACCTACATCAAGTGCAACCCCACGCTGCTGGGCTATGAGTTTGCCCGCCAGCGTCTGAACGAGCTGGGCTTTGACTACATCGTCTTCGATGACACGCACTTCCGCGAGGACCTGCAGTGGGTCGACGCCGTGCCCATGTTCGAGCGCCTGATTGCCCTGTGCGCCGAGCGTGGCCTGGAGTTTGGCGTCAAGCTGACCAACACGTTCCCCGTCGACGTGACGAGGAACGAGCTGCCTTCCACCGAGATGTACATGTCCGGCCGTTCGCTGTTCTCGCTGACCATCGAGGCCGCCCGTCGCATTACCGAGCAGTTCGATGGCAAGCTGCGCATCAGCTACTCCGGCGGTGCCACGGTCTACAACATCCGTGCCCTGTACGATGCCGGCATTTGGCCCGTCACCCTGGCGACCGACGTGCTCAAGCCCGGTGGCTACGAGCGCTTTAGCCAGATGGCCGGCGAGTTTGCCGACCTGGACGGCAAGCCGTTCACGGGCGTCTCTCTCGAGGCCGTGACTGCGATTCAGACCGACTCGCTCACCAACCCGCTCTACAAGAAGCCGCTGCGCCCGCTGCCCGACCGCAAGGTCGCCGGCAAGAGCCCGCTTTCCGACTGCTTTACCACGCCGTGCCGCACGAGCTGCCCCATCCAGCAGGATATCCCCGCCTATCTGGCGGCTGTTGACGAGGGTCGCTACGAGGACGCGCTCAACATCATCATCGAGCGCAACGCCCTGCCGTTCATTACCGGTACCATCTGCCCGCATCCCTGCGGCCGTGCCTGCGAGCGTGCATTCTATGAGCCCGAGGGCGCCCAGATTCGCGCCAGCAAGCTCAAGGCCGCCCGCGAGGCCATGATCACCGTGCTGCCCAAGCTGCGCGCTCAGGCCATTGCCAACGACGGTGAGCGCAACGTTGCCGTTATCGGTGGCGGCCCGGCCGGCCTGGCGACGGCGTTCTTCCTGACGCGCGCCGGCGTGCCCGTCACCATCTTTGAGGCCCGCGATTCGCTCGGCGGCGTGGTCCGTCACGTGATCCCCGAGTTCCGTATCGCCAGCGACGATATCTCCCACGATGCCGAGCTCTGCCTGGCCTTTGGCGCCAAGGTGCAGCTCAACGCCCGCGTGGAGTCCATCGACGAGCTCAAGGCCCAGGGCTTTACCGACGTGGTCGTGGCCACCGGTGCCTGGATGCCCGGCTCTGCGGGCTTGGGCGAGGGCGCCGAGCTCGATGTGCTGGAGTTCCTCGAGGCTGCCAAGAAGGGCGAGAAGCTCGAGCTGGGCGAGGATGTCGTGGTCATTGGCGCCGGCAACACCGCCATGGACGCGGCTCGCGTGGCCAAGCGCCTGGCTGGCGTGAAGAACGTGCGCCTGGTATATCGCCGCACCAAGAAGCAGATGCCCGCCGACGAGGAAGAGCTCGATCTTGCTCTTGCCGACGGCGTTGAGTTCTGCGAGCTGCTGGCGCCCAAGGCACTCAACGGCGCCGTGCTGACCTGCGACGTCATGGAGCTCGGCGAGCCGGATGCAAGTGGCCGTCGCAGCCCTGTTGCCACGGGCGAGACCGTCGAGCTTCCTGCCACCACGGTGATCTGCGCCGTGGGCGAGGGCATCGATGCCAGCCTGTACGATGCCGCGGGCGTCGAGCACGACCGTCGCGGCCGCCTTGCCGCCACTTCCACCGGCGTCGAGGGCGTCTGGGCTGCGGGCGACTGCCGCCGCGGTCCCGCCACCGTGGTCGAGGCTATTGCTGACGCCGCCGAAGTCGCCCGCGCCATCGCCGGCGTGGACTTTAACAAGTACGCCGACTGCAACGAGCAGGCCGGCCGCGAGGACACCTGCTACGAGCGCAAGGGGTCGCTGTGCCGCGACAAGCGCAGCTGCACTAAGACCCGCTGCCTGGGCTGCGGCTCGGTGTGCGAGGTCTGCTGCGACGTGTGCCCCAACCGCGCCAACGTGGCAATTAAGGTGCCGGGCCTGGCCAAGCATCAGGTCGTCCACGTCGATGGCATGTGCAACGAGTGCGGTAACTGCGCCGTGTTCTGCCCCTACCAGGAGGGTCGTCCCTACAAGGACAAGCTCACCCTGTTCTGGAGCGAGCAGGACATGGAGAACTCCGAGAACGAGGGCTTCCTGGCCGTGGACGAGGATCACTTTAAGGTCCGTGTTGCCGGCACGGTCCGTACCGTCTCGGTCGATGCCGTCAACACCGGTCTGCCCGAGGCCGTCCGCCTGACCATCAAGGCCGTGCGCGACAGCTATCCGTACCTTCTTAAGAAATAGGCGAGTCTCTTATGGCCAAATCCATTCAACATAACGTGGCCTACGTTGCCTGCGGAAGCGGCTGTGCCTCCGCAGGCGGCGACGCCCGCTGCAGCGAAGGCTGCATTGGCTGTGGCGCCTGCGTCACGGCCTGCCCCCACGGCGCCATTGCGCTGGTCGATGGCATCGCTCGCGTGGATCGCTCAAAGTGCACGGGCTGTGGCCTGTGCGGCATGGCGTGCCCGCAGCGCGTAATTGCCTTCGTTCCCGGCTACCAGAACATCCTGGTGCGCTGCAACAACACCGATAAGGGCGCCATTGCCCGCAAGATCTGCGGCACGAGCTGCATCGGTTGTGGCATGTGCGCCAAAAAGTGCCCCGCCGGCGCTATCCGCATCGAGGACAACTGCGCCCATATCGATGGCGCGGACTGCCTATCGTGCGGCATGTGCGCCGTCGTCTGCCCACATGGCGCCATCCACGACCGCACCGGCATCGCCGCCGGCGTGTAGAAGGGAATCACCATGGCACAGGAATTCACTTTTACCGTTAACGGCGTCAAGTGCACGACGACCCAGAACAAGCCGCTGTTGCGCTACCTGCGCGACGACCTGCACATCCATTCCGCTAAGGACGGCTGCTCCGAGGGCGCCTGCGGTACCTGCACCATCCATGTGGACGGTGCCGCCGTCAAGGCGTGCGTGCTGACCACCGCCCTTGCCGCCGGCCGCAACATCGTGACTGTCGAGGGCCTGCCCGAGGACGTGCGCGAGGTGTTTGTGTACGCCTTTGGCGCCGTGGGCGCCGTGCAGTGCGGCTTTTGCATCCCCGGCATGGTCATGGCGGGCGCGGCGCTCATCGCCGAGGACCCCGAGCCCACCGAGGAGCAGATCAAGTACGCCATCCGCGGCAACGTCTGCCGCTGCACCGGCTACAAGAAGATTATCGAGGGCATTTCGCTGGCCGCTGCGGTGCTCCGCGGCGAAAAGCAGATCGACGAGGATCTGGAGCGCGGCGATGACTACGGCGTGGGCAAGCGCGCCTTCCGTATCGACGTGCGCAAGAAGGTGCTCGGCGAGGGCAAGTACCCCGACGACATCGACGAGCTCGATCAACCGGGTCTGACCTACGCCAGCGCCGTGCGCTCCAAGTACCCGCGCGCCCGTGTGCTCTCCATCGACACCTCCAAGGCAGAGGCCCTGCCCGGCGTGGTGGGTATCCTACGCGCCGAGGACGTGCCGGTCAACCAGGTCGGCCACCTTATCCAGGACTGGGACGTCATGATCGCCCAGGGCGATATCACCCGCTGCGTGGGCGATGCCATTGTGCTGGTGGTTGCCGAGGACGAGGCGACGCTCGAGAAGGCTAAGAAGCTCGTAAAGATTGATTACGAGCCGCTGGAGCCCGTGCGTAACATTGTCGAGGCCAGGGCTGCTGACGCCCCGCGCCTGCACGACAGCTTCTTTGCCTTCGGCAACACGGTGGAGCTCAAGGACAACGTGTGCCAGAGCCGCCATGTGACGCGCGGTGACGCCGCCAAGGCGCTGGCAGAGAGCGCGTTTACCGTGACGCAGCGCTTTACCACGCCCTTTACCGAGCATGCCTTCTTGGAGCCCGAGTGCGCCGTCGCCTTCCCGTACAAGAACGGCGTCAAGGTGCAGTCGACCGACCAGGGTGCCTACGATACGCGCAAAGAGTGCGCCCACATGTTTGGCTGGGATAGCGAACCCGAGCGTGTGGTCGTCGAGACCATGCTCGTGGGTGGCGGCTTTGGCGGCAAGGAGGACGTTTCGGTCCAGCACCTGGCCGCGCTCGCCGCATATAAGTTCCAGCGTCCTGTGAAGTGCAAGCTCACGCGTGCCGAGTCGCTCGCTTTCCATCCCAAGCGTCATGCGATGGACGGCACCTTTACGCTGGGCTGCGACGCCGAGGGCATCTTTACCGGCCTGGACTGCGAGATCAACTTTGACACCGGCGCCTACGCGTCGCTGTGCGGCCCGGTGCTCGAGCGCGCCTGCACGCATGCCGTCGGCCCCTACAAGTACCAGAACACCGACATCCGCGGCTTCGGCTACTACACTAACAACCCGCCTGCCGGCGCGTACCGTGGCTTTGGCGTTTGCCAGTCCGAGTTTGCACTCGAGAGCCTGATCGACCTACTGGCCGAGAAGGTCGGCCTGGATCCGTGGGAGATCCGCTACCGTAACGCCATCGAGCCGGGCGAGGTTTTGCCCAACGGCCAGATCGCCGATTGCTCCACGGCGCTTAAGGAGACGCTGCTCGAGGTCAAGGATGCCTATTACGCGCATCCCGGACACGCCGGTATCGCCTGCGCCATGAAGAACGCCGGCGTGGGCGTGGGCCTGCCCGACGCCGGTCGCTGCAAGATTCGCGTCGAGGACGGCGTGGCGGTGGTCTATGCCGCCACGTCCGACATCGGCCAGGGCTGCAACACGGTCTTTTTGCAGGACGTTGCCGAGGCGTGCGGTCTGCCGCTGAGCTGCATTGCCAACGGCGAGTGCTCCACCGAGAACGCTCCCGACTCCGGCACCACGTCTGGCTCGCGCCAGACGGTCGTGACCGGCGAGGCCGTGCGCGGCGCCGCCTTCCTGCTGCGCGACGCCATGGTTGGCATCGAGGCCGGCAAGCCTGCGCCCGCCGCTCCGGTGAGCGCGCATGGCGACGGCATCAAGATCGAGTACGACGACGGTCGCGCCTATCAGCTGCGCACGCAGGAACTCGTCGTCGGCCAGGGCATGCATCCTCAGGATCCCGCGGCCGCCATCAAGGCGCTCGAGGGATGCGAGTTTGGCTACGTGTACCTGGAGCCGACCGACAAGCTGGGCGCCGACGTCCCCAACCCCAAGAGCCACATCTGCTACGGCTTTGCCACGCATGTGGTCATTCTGGATGATGACGGCCGCGTGAGCGAGGTCTATGCCGCGCACGATTCCGGCAAGGTGGTCAATCCCATCTCCATCCAGGGTCAGATTGAAGGCGGCGTGCTCATGGGTATGGGCTATGCGCTTACCGAGGACTGGCCGCTCAAGGACTGCGTGCCCCAGGCAAGGTACGGTACGCTCGGGCTGTTCCGTGCGCCCGAGATTCCGGATATCCACGCCATTTACGTGGAGAAGGACGAGCTACTGCCTGTGGCATATGGCGGCAAGGGCATCGGCGAGATCGCAACGATTCCCACGGCGCCCGCCGTGCAGAACGCCTATCGCGCGTTTGACGGCAAGCTGCGTCCAAATCTGCCCATGGTGGATACGCCGTACAGCCGCGCTCGTCACCGCGGGTAGAGTAGAGCGCGGACGGCCATTGCTGACTGCCGTCTGCGCTTGCCATCAACTGTATAAGCTGCGCCTTTGGCCCCAGCTCCATCGTGAGCCGGGGCCTTTTGTTTGGAGCGGAAACTGCGTCCCGGAATCCAGCCTCTGAACGGGATGAACTTTCCCAACGGGGCCGCACGCGGAAACTGCGTCCCGGATTCGATGCTCAGAATGGGACGCATTTTCCCCTTGAGCCTCTAGCGGAAAGCGTGTCCCGGAATTCGGCTCCAGAGTGGGATGCGCTTTCCGGTTGGAGCTTCAAACGGAAAGTGCATCCCGGAATCCGCGCCTGGAATGGGATGCACTTTCCGGAACAGCCCTCAACCGGAAACTGCGTCCCAGAATTTCGCTTCAGAGTGGGACGCCGTTTCCGGCTGAACCCTCTGGCGGAAAGTTCATCCCAGAATTGGCGCTCGGAGTGGGACACGGTTTCCGGATGGAGCCTCAGCGGAAACTGTATCCCAGTTTGAGCGTTTATTCCGGGATGCCGTTTCCGCAGGGCGCTTCAACCGGAACGCGTGTCCCGTATAAAAGTACGGAAAAGTGTCGAAATAGGCACCTTAAAACTTCGGAAAAGTGTCAAATTCGATAGGCAAATTATTCGGAAAAGTGTAGCTGGATGACAAAACAGCACTTAGAAGCCGGTGCTGGATGCGGGATCCTGCGGCCGCCTTCAGTCCTCGCTACTCGTCGTCTCCGTCGTTGGGGTCGCCCTTGAGGGTGTTGATGTCCAGGTACTCGTCATCGTTCTCTTTTTGCTGGGTCTCCGACTCCGCTTGGGTGGGGCCGGAGAACAGCCGGAATCCCTCAAACGCAATGACGCCGAGCAGGGCAATGACAATGGCGATAAAGGCAACCTTGACTGCCTGCGGAAATTCCGAGAAACGCAGCGCCTTTTCCTCGGCGTAATAATCGGCGAAGCGCTCTTCGCCCGTGCTTTTGGTATACGCCGGCGCGGACGCGGCCTCCGGGTCATATTCCGGTGCAGGCGTGGCAGCGTACGGATCGTTGAGATAATCGCTCGATGCGGTGCCATAATCCTCGGTCTCGATGCGATCGGTGCCAGCATAGCCATCGGAATAATCGGAATATGCCGCACCGCCCTCATAGTCCGCGGCGCTCGTGTTGGCGGCAAAAAGCGGGTTAACTGGAACGTCGAGCGCCGGCATGCCGGTAGAGGTCTCATCCAGATCGGCTGCAGCCCAGGAATCGTAGGCAACCTGATGGGCAACGGGCTCATCGAGCCTTGTGACCGGAGACTTGCGTGCCGCAGGAACAGGCAACTGCTGGGCGCTGTACATAACGGTGCTGTCGGCCGATTTGTTCCGCGTCGCCGCAGCGAGAAATGCCGCCGTCTCGGACGGGTCGCTTGCGGGGCGGGGGGTGGGCGTGGGCGCCGAAATGGGTGCGGGCGTAGACGCGGGCGTCGAAACAGGCGGCTGCGCAGGAGTCGGCGCAGATGCGGGCTTAGGCGCAAGTGCGGAATTGGGGCTTGACGGGCGAGCCCCACCGCCCATGAGTTCGTCGGCGGTCCACGGGCGATTATCCATCACGTCGTCAAGGCTCAGCGAAAACAGGTCGTCTTCACCCTCATCGAACATGCGGTGCACATGTCCACCAATTGCCGGAATCAATCCGCGACCGGTGCATGATGCCTTGCTCAACGCCATTCTGTTCCACCCTTTCGAAATACTAATGACATCGATTATATGGAACTTTCCAAGCGGCTCGGTCTTGGATTCATGCTCTCCAGAACTCGCGCCCAAAAGGGGAGGGGCAATCTGGGCGAGTGCCTACTTGTCGTCGGCCGCCGCCTTGGCCTCATTGAGGTAGCTATAGAAGCTGTACTTGGAGATGCCAAAGAACTCGCAGGCGCGCTCGCTCGACTTGGAAATGAGGAAGGCGCCGCGACGGTCGAGGTAGCCAATGGCACGAATGCGCTCGTCTTTGGTCATGAGCGCCGCGGGCTTGCCCACAAACTGCTCGCACTCGTGCAGCAGGTCCTCGAGCAGGTCGCCGATGTTCTTGGTAATGGGCTCGGGCTCGGTGTAGCCCGTGCCGCCGGTGCCGGTAAAGGCGTCGAGCGAACGCTCAAAAGCCTTCATAAGCGTAATGTCAAAGTTAATGCCCAAAATGCCGACGGGCTTGCCCTCGTCGTTGCGGATAAAGATGGTCGAGGACTTGAGCAGCTTGCCATCGGCGGTTTTGGTGAGGTATGGCTCGCGGTCGTGCACGTCGGTGGTGCCCTCGTGCATGGACTCAAGCACAATATGGCTGGGGCCGTCACCCAGTTTGCGCCCGCTGACGTGGCCGTTTTCGATCACTACGATGGAGTGGTCCACGTCATCGGTCTCCAGATCGTGGACGACGATTTCGCAGTTGGGGCCAAATTGGAGCGCCAGGCCGTGTGCAAGGCGCTTGTAGAACTCAATCTGTGCGGGGGTCATGGGTGCCTTCCTAAAAATTAGTTTGGGCACACTTTGCCATAAACCACACTTGTTCGCAAATAACGAAAGCGTCGCTGCGTTATGTGACCGTTCGGCGGCGAAAAGGTACCGATTACGGCAACAAACAATTTGTTAGGTTTACCAATCAAAAAGTGTGATAGAACAGTGCTAACAAACTTTTTGTTTGGCATCCACATAAAAGTTCAGTCGCATGAATGGGAATGGGCTGAAACGCGTATGCGGGGGCCGGCAAGAGAGGACTTAAGGAGTTCACCGTATGGCCGATAAGATCCAGTGGGCGGGCAACACGATGCCCAAGAGCGATGACAAGCACTTGGGAATCATGAGCCTCGACCACGTGAAGAAGGCCCGCGCCTTCCACCAGTCGTTCCCTCAGTACACCGTCACTCCGCTTGCCCGCCTGGATGGTCAGGCTGCGCGCCTGGGCCTTTCCAACCTGTGCGTTAAGGACGAGAGCTATCGCTTTGGCCTCAACGCCTTTAAGGTCCTGGGCGGTTCGTTTGCCATGGCCAACTACATTGCCGACGAGACCGGCAAGGACGTTGCCGAGTGCACCTTCGATTACCTGACCTCCGATCAGCTTGCCAAGGACTTTGGCCAGGCCACCTTCTTTACTGCCACCGACGGCAACCATGGCCGCGGCGTGGCATGGGCTGCCAACAAGCTGGGCCAGAAGGCCGTCGTGCACATGCCCAAGGGTTCCACCAAGCCCCGCTTTGATAACATCGCCGCCGAGGGCGCCACGGTGACCATCGAAGAGGTCAACTACGACGAGTGCGTGCGCATGGCCGCCGCCGAGGCCGACGCCTGCGAGCGCGGCGTCATCGTTCAGGATACCGCCTGGGAGGGCTACGAGAAGATCCCGTCCTGGATCATGGAGGGCTACGGCACCATGGCTTCCGAGGCTGCCGAGCAGCTGCGCGAGATGGCCATCAACCGCCCGACGCACGTCTTTGTCCAGGCTGGCGTGGGCTCGCTCGCCGGCGCCGTGGTGGGCTACTTCACCAACCTGTATCCCGATAACCCGCCCACCTTCGTCGTGGTCGAGTGCGCGCCTGCCGCCTGCCTGTACAAGGGCGCTGCCGCCGGCGACGGCGATCCGCGCATCGTGGACGGCGACATGCCCTCCATCATGGCCGGCCTGTGCTGCGGCGAGCCCAACATCCTGGGCTGGGATATCCTGCGCAACCACACCACCGCCTTCGTGTCCTGCCCCGACTGGGTCACCGCTCGCGGCATGCGCACTCTGGGCGCTCCCGAGAAGGGCGACCCGCGCGTCATCTCTGGCGAGTCCGGCGCTGTGACCACCGGTCTGGTCGAGACTCTCATGCTCGATCCCGAGTACGCCGAGCTCAAGGAACTCATCGGCCTGGACAAGACGAGCTCCGTGCTCTGCTTCTCCACCGAGGGCGACACCGATCCGGATCAGTACCGTCGCATCGTCTGGGAAGGCGAATACCCCACTTGCTAATACTGGGCGGAGTAAATAGGTATCGCTCCGCTACCTCACAGGTAGATTCCTTCGTTTGAAAGGTTATGAACAATGGCTAAAGAACTCGATTTCGACGCTATCAAGGCTGCGGCTGAGTCTCATCGTGCTGATATGACTCGCTTCCTGCGCGCTATGATCTCTCACCCCTCTGAGTCCTGCGAGGAGGGTGAGGTTGTTGCCTGCATCAAGGCCGAGATGGAGAGCCTTGGCTATGACGAGGTCAAGGTCGACGGCCTGGGCAACGTCATGGGCTTTATGGGCGAGGGCGACAAGATCATCGCCATCGACTCCCACATCGACACCGTCGGTATCGGCAACATCGAGAACTGGGACGCCGATCCCTATGAGGGCTACGAGACCGACGAGATCATCTACGGCCGCGGCGGCTCCGACCAGGAGGGTGGCATGGCTTCTGCTACCTACGCTGCCAAGATGATGAAGGACATGGGCCTCATCCCCGAGGGCTACAAGATCATGGTCGTCGGCACCGTCCAGGAAGAGGACTGCGACGGCATGTGCTGGCAGTACATCTACAACAAGGACGGCATTAAGCCCGAGTTCGTCATTTCCACCGAGCCCACCGACGGCGGCATCTATCGCGGTCACCGCGGCCGCATGGAGATCCGCGTCGACGTTCACGGCACCTCCTGCCACGGCTCCGCTCCCGACCGCGGCGACAACGCCATTTACAAGATGGCCGACATCATCGCCGACGTCCGCGCCCTCAACAACAACGGCTGCGACGAGTCGACCGACATCAAGGGCCTCGTCAAGATGCTCGACCCCAAGTACAACCCCGAGCACTTCGAGGATGCCCGCTTCCTGGGCCGCGGCACCTGCACCGTCAGCCAGATCTTCTACACCAGCCCCAGCCGCTGCGCTGTCGCTGACTCCTGCGCCATCTCCATCGACCGTCGCATGACCGCCGGCGAGACCTGGGAGTCCTGCCTGGACGAGATCCGCAACCTGCCGGCCGCCAAGAAGTACGGCGACGACGTGAAGGTCTCCATGTACATGTACGACCGTCCGTCCTGGACCGGCGAGGTCTACGAGACCGAGGCTTACTTCCCCACGTGGATCAACAAGGAGACCGCTCCGCACGTCAAGGCCCTCGTCGACGCCCACAAGGCCATGTTCGGTGACGAGCGCATCGGCTGCGAGCCCAGCATGGACAAGCGCACCGGTCGTCCGCTGTGCGACAAGTGGACCTTCTCCACGAACTGCGTTTCCATCCAGGGCCGCTATGGCATCCCCTGCGTCGGCTTTGGCCCGGGTGCCGAGTCTCAGGCTCACGCTCCCAACGAGGTCACCTACAAGGACGACCTGGTCACCGCTGCCGCCATGTATGTGGCTGCCCTGAACCTCTACGATCCGAGCCAGGCCGATGGCGACGCCACCGTCTTCCGCGCCGGTCTGACCAACAACAAGATCGACTAGTCCCATTCCTCGATTTTGTTGAGCCGGGGACAGTTTATGCCCCCGGCACCTCCTGTTGACTCGGGGCCCGCGGTCGTTATCTCCCATGCTTCCTCAACGGTGGCGGGTCCTCGTCATAGTGCTCTGCATGTTCTAGCCACACGCGCATGCCGGAGCACATCTACTCATTGCAATCGTTTCATCTTTGGAAAGGATATTTACATGGACGCCAAGTTTACCGAGCTCGTCGAGCAGCTGAACGGCCTCGATTTTAAGGGCATGTACGGCAGCGACTTCCTGCACACCTGGGATAAGACCACCGATGAGCTCAAGGCGCTCTACATCGTCGCCGACGCCCTGCGCGAGCTGCGCGAGAACAACGTCTCGTCCAAGATCTTCGATTCGGGTCTGGCCGTCTCCCTGTTCCGTGACAACTCCACCCGTACGCGCTTCTCCTTCTCTAAGGCAGCCAACCTGCTCGGTCTTGAGCTGCAGGACCTGGACGAGAAGAAGTCCCAGATCGCTCACGGCGAGACCGTCCGCGAGACCGCTACCATGATCTCCTTCATGGCCGACGTCATCGGCATCCGCGACGACATGTACATCGGCAAGGGCGACGCCTACATGGCCGAGGTCTCCGAGTCCGTGCAGCAGGCCTACGAGGACGGCGTTCTGGATCACCGTCCCACGCTCATCTCCCTGCAGTCCGACTCCGATCACCCCACGCAGTCCTCTGCCGACATGCTCTACCTCATCAACGAGTTTGGCGGTCTTGAGAACCTCAAGGGCAAAAAGGTTGCCGTCACCTGGGCCTACTCGCCCTCTTACGGCAAGCCGCTGTCCTGCCCGCAGTCGCTGATCAGCCTGCTGCCCCGTTTTGGCATGGACGTCACCTTGGCCCACCCCGAGGGCTACGACCTCATGCCCGAGGTCGTCGAGCGCGCCAAGGGTTATGCCGCCGAGTCCGGCACCACCTTTAAGCAGGTCAACACCATGGCCGAGGCCTTCGAGGGCGCCGACATCGTGATCCCGAAGAGCTGGGCTCCGTTTGCCGCCATGGAGAAGCGCACCAACCTGTACGCCGAGGGCGACGACGCCGGCATCGCCGCGCTCGAGAAGGAGCTGCTCGCTCAGAACGCTACGCATCAGGATTGGTGCTCCACGACCGAGCTCATGGAGAAGACCGCCAACGGCCAGGACACCATCTTTATGCATCCGCTGCCCGCCGACATCTCCGGTGTCTCTTGCGAGCACGGCGAGGTCAACGCCGACGTCTTCGACATGCACCGCGTGGGCATGTACAAGGAGGCCAGCTACAAGCCGTACGCCATCGCAGCCATGATGTTCCTGCAGAAGGTTGCCGATCCCGCCGCTACCCTCAAGGCCCTCGACGAGCGCAACACCGCCCGTTGGTTCCAGGCCTAAAGCTGGGTTGAGGTAAGCCATGTAAAGGGGGCGCTCTGCCAACCGGCGGGGTGCCCCTTTTTGCATCGTGGGCGTGCGGGATAAGCGCTTTCGATGTAGATGCCCCGCGACGCGAGTTATGGGTACGATGGTTTCAGGGGAGGTATCGCCATGAAACTTGGTTGCGTCATTATGGCTTCGGGCGAGGGCAAGCGATTTGGCTCTAACAAGATGCTCGCCGATATCTATGGCGAGCCGCTGATTGCCCGGACCATTGATTCGGTTCCCCGGGGCTTTGACGTTGTGGTTTCGACGCGTTGGCCCGAGGTCGCTCAGATTTGTGATGACAAGCATTGCCCGTGCGTGCTGCACGATGGCGAGCTGCGCAGCGAAAGCGTCCGTGCGGGCCTTTCGTGGGGAGTCGAACGCAACTGGAAAGGTTGCCTCTTTTTGCCGGGCGACCAGCCGCTCGTGAGTTCAGATTCTTTTGAGGCTATGGTTCGTGCATTTGACGAGCGTGGCCGCAAGCATCCGGTGCGTCTTGCGTGCAACGGTGAGCCTTCGAGCCCGGTGCTCTTTCCGGCGGAACTGTTCGATGCACTTATGTGTCTTGGGGGTAAGGACGGCGGCGGTTCGATCCTCAAGGACCGTACCGACGTGGTGCTGGTCGAGGCGCGTGCCTACGAGCTGTGGGACGTCGATGCCGTCAAGGGACAGCGACGCATAACGGAGCATATCGCCGCCTGCTCGTATTTTGATCGCGTGGCCAACTGCATCAATCAATAAGGAGCAATTATGATCATCATCAAAAACGGCGCACTCGTGACGCCCCAGGGGCTTCGCCGCGCCGATCTTGCCATGGAGGGCGACAAGATTGTGCGGATTGCCGCGGCAATCGAGCCGGGCGAGGGCGATACCGTCGAGGACGCCACCGACTGTTGGGTGTTTCCCGGCTTTATCGACGGCCACACGCACATGCAGTGCTGGACCGGCATGGATTGGACAGCCGATAGCTTTGAGACCGGCACGCGCGCGGCTGCCTGCGGCGGCACGACGACCATTGTGGACTACGCGACGGCCGATCGCGGCGTGACCATGCCCGATGCCTTGGTCGAGTGGCATCATCGCGCCGACGGCACCTGCACCGCCAACTATGCCTTCCATATGGCGCTTGCCGAGTGGAATGAGCGCAACCGCGCCGATCTTTCGGCCATGCGCGAGGCGGGCGTGTCGTCGTTTAAGACCTACTTTGCCTACGACCATCTGCGCCTGGACGATGCCGAGACGCTCGAGGTGCTGGAGGAGCTCAAGCGCGTGGGCGGTATCCTGTGCGTGCATTGCGAGAACGGCACGTTGGTCAACGCGCTGCAGAAGCGCGTGTTTGAGCAGGGTATCCACGGGCCCGAGGGCCATGCGCTCAGCCGTCCGGACGTGTGTGAGGCCGAGGCCGTGAGCCGCCTGCTGTATCTGGCGCACTTGGCCGGGGACGCTCCGGTCAACGTGGTGCACCTTTCGACCAAGCTGGGGCTCGAGGCCATTCGCGCTGCCAAAGCGCGCGGGCAGAAGAACATCTATGTCGAGACATGCCCTCAGTATCTGATGCTCGACGACACCTGCTATCTGGAGCAGGGCGAGGACGGCTTTGCGGGCGCCAAGTACGTGATGAGCCCGCCGCTGCGCCATGCCGGTGACCGTGCCGCGCTGCGCGAGGCGCTTGTGGCTGGCGAGATCGATACTATTGCGACCGATCATTGCAGCTTTAACCTGCACGGGCAAAAGGACCGAGGACGCGATGATTTCCGCGCGATTCCCAACGGCGGGCCCGGCGTGGAGCATCGTCCCGTTGCGATTGCCACGAGCTTTGAGGGACAGCTGGGTCCCGAGGATCTGTGCCGCTTGATGAGCGAGAATCCGGCGCGCGTTTTTGGCATGTATCCGCGCAAGGGCTGTCTTGCCGAGGGCGCCGATGCCGACGTGTGCGTGTGGGATCCGTGCGCGCGTTGGACGATCAGCGCCGCGACGCAGCATCAGGCCGTGGACTACACGCCGCTCGAGGGCTTTGAGGCACATGGCCGCGCCAAGGCCGTGTTTGTGAACGGCGTGCTGGCGGCACGCGACGGCGAGCCCACCGGAGCCCAGCCCGGCCGCTACGTGCCCCGCTAACAGGAAGACCGCCGGGGTAGCTAATTTGGGAGATGATTTTTTGGGACGGGGTAGCAAAAAGAGCCCCGTCCCAAATTAGCTACCCCTGGAGGCTGGTGGCGATGAGGGGGCGGTTGAGGGCTGCCTCGAAGCGATCTGCCATTGTTGGGTCGGCAAGCGTGTCGGCTTGGTTGAGCATGACGCGTGCGGTGCTGAGTCCCAGCGCCTGCATCTCGGCATTGAGCACCTGGGCGACGCGCTCGGGCGTGGCGATGTCGGTAGGCTCGCAGCCGCAGCGCTCGCAGAAGAGCTCGGGGCGGTGGACAACCTCGGCGACGGGCTTGCCCAGCCCCGAGGCGCCGACGACCCAGACAACGTTTGTCGCGGCGGCGGGAATTACCGGCTCCCAGGCGGCATGCGCCTTGAGCGGGAGTCGCTTGCTGCCATCTGCCTCGGCCAACACATAGTCAAAGCGCTGCGCCAGCTCGTTGAGCGGCTCGGCGGGGGCGGAGAGCTTGCCTGTCTCCGGGTTCAAAACACCCGCCTGGCAGATACTTCCGCGGACAAGTCCCGCGCATGCCTCGCAGGTGCAGCTGGGAACATGTAGGGTCCCCGGCTTCCAAGGCGCGGCGTCCAGGCGACGGCTCGACCCGTCCCATGGCACGCCGGCGACGGGAAACATGTGCGTGGTGGTACAGAGGAGCACGCGGCCGCCAGTGCGCATGAGCTCGAGACCCAGCGTCTTCAGCAGCGTCGACTTGCCGCCACTGCCGATAATCGCGGTAATGCCCGGCTCGATCTTGAGCGCGGAGGCAAGGTTTCCGCTCGTCGTTTCCATCTGTTCACCGCCGTATAATACTGTGATAATAAATAATCATCAGAGTAGCGGTCGGACCGCTTTTGCTCTGCTCAAACCGTAGCACAGGGAGGTGCCCCGGGAATGCTCGTTTATGTTCGCGGCGCCGGCGATATCGCCACGGGCGTCGCTGCCCGTTTGGTGCGCGCCGGCGTGTCGGTCGTTATGGCAGATATCGCGGTTCCCACGTGCATTCGCCGCACAATCTGTTTTTGCGAGGCCATTCGCCTGGGCGAGGTCGAGGTCGAAGGCATTCGCGCTCGCTTGGCAGAGACGCCGGCTGAGGCGCTTGAGATTACCGAGGCTGGAGACGTCGCCGTTGTGGTGGACCCTCAGGCCAAGATGCTCGATGAGCTTAAGCCCGCGGCTGTGGTAGATGCGATTCTGGCCAAGCGCAATCTGGGCACCACGCGCGACATGGCTCCTGCCGTCATCGCGGTAGGGCCGGGCTTTACCGCGCCGGTCGATTGCGATGCCGTGGTCGAAACCATGCGCGGGCATTTTCTGGGTCGCGTCATTACCCAGGGCTCACCCCAACCCAACACGGGCGTGCCGGGCATGATCGGCGGATATGGCAAGGAGCGCGTTATCCACAGCCCCGCCGCCGGCGTGTTTCGGTCCGACCGCGCAATCGGCGACATCGTGAGCGCCGGAGACGTGATTGGCTACGCGGGCGATACGCCCATGTGCACGCAGATCGATGGCTGTCTGCGCGGGCTTTTGACGAACGGCGTGCGGGTGACTGAGGGCTTTAAATGCGCCGATGTCGATCCGCGCGGCGACGCCAGCTATATCAACTATATTTCGGACAAGGCGACATCGGTCGGCGGCGGCGTGCTCGAGGCGCTTGCTATGCTCACCGATGTCTTTAGAGGATAGAAGGCGGCAATGGAAAAGCTCGATGTGGTGAATGCGGCGCTTGCCGCCCTGCGTGCTGGCGAGACGTGCGAGCTGGTGGTAGTGGCCGGTACGGCGGGGTCGTCCCCGCGCGGTGTGGGCGCATGGATGACTGTCTTTGCCGATGGCAGCCAGGCGGGCACTATCGGCGGCGGCAAGATTGAGCTCTTTGCGCTGGACGAGGCGCGCGAGCTGCTGGCCGGGGGTAAATCGCGTCTGGTCCGCTACACCATGGGCGGCGAGAACTCCGATACCGGCATGATTTGCGGCGGAGCTATCTGCCTGTGCTATCTGCACCTGGACGCGACCAAGGCACCGTTGTTCCAGGAGATTGCCAATGTGCTGGCGTATCGACGCATCGGTGACTTCGTCATTGACTTTGAGCCGTTTATCGCAAGCGCGCTCGAGGGCGATGTGGCTGAGTACCATGGCGAGGCATCACGCCATACCATTGACGGCTGTCCCGGGCTTTCGCTGGTGGAGGAGGGGAGTAAGGTCACCTACACCAACGCGGCCTCCGAGATTCCCGCGGCGCACATCGAGACGCTCTGCCCCGAGGGCCTGACCTATATCTTTGGCTGCGGCCACGTGGGCGCTGCGACGGCGCGGGTGCTCACGGCGGCGGGCTTTGCCGTCGTGGCTTGCGACGACCGCCCCGGCACGCTGACCCCCGAATGGGTGCCCGGTGTCTACGACCGTCGTCTGGTCGACTACAAGAACCTGGGCGAGCAGTGCCCCATCGGCCCGCGCGACCTAGCGGTCGTCGCCACAGCAGGTCACAAGTCCGATATCGACGTGGTGATTCAGGCCATGCGTGCCAAGCCCGCCTATCTGGGCTGCTTGGGCTCGCGCCGCAAGACGGCCTTTGTGCGCGCCCGCCTGGAGCAGGAGGGCTTTACGCAGGAGCAAATCGACGAGCTGCACCTGCCGATCGGTGTCGCCATCGAGGCCGAGGACCCCGAGGAGATCGCCATCTCCATCGCCGCCGAGATGATCCACCTGCGCCGCACCAAGCTCGTCCCCCGCAAGCGCTAATCGCATCCCCATATATGAGTTGCGGTGAAATACGGACTGTTTAAGCCTGTTAAGCCGTCAAACGGTCCCTATTTCACCGCAACTGCCATTTTCCTCCGTCCCCTAGGGATCAATATGTGCGGGGGAGTTGTGGAGTTGTGCAGGCAGACGAGGTTTTTCTGGAAATACGCTCCCGATGCGCGTATAGTACCGATTGTTTTGTCGGCTCCTGCTGCGTCGAGTCCAAACCGCAAAATGCCATGAGCGGCGCGGATGCAGCCAGGAGGCACGAGGACAACCCATCGTGGCCACGCCCCGTGCTTAAAACCCCAAGAAGGAGTGAACAATGGCAGAAGAGAAGTATGTGCCGCGTCTGAAGACCAAGTACAACAACGAGGTCAAGCAGCAGCTTCAGGACAAGTTCCAGTACGAGAACGTCATGATGATCCCCAAGTTTGAGAAGATCGTCGTGAACATGGGTGTCGGCGAGGCCGCTACCGATTCCAAGGCCATCGACGGTGCCGTGCGCGACCTGCGCGCCATCACCGGCCAGCAGCCGATGATCACCCGTGCCCGCAAGTCCATCGCTACCTTCCGCCTGCGCGCTGGTATGCCGATCGGCTGCAAGGTTACCCTGCGTGGCGACCGTATGTGGGAGTTCTTCGATCGTCTGACCTCCGTCGCGATCCCCCGTATCCGCGATTTCCGCGGCATCTCCGCCAAGAGCTTCGACGGCCGTGGTAACTTCTCCATGGGCGTCACCGAGCAGCTCATCTTCCCCGAGATCGACTTCGATTCCGTCGATCACCAGCGTGGTATGGACATCACTTTCGTGACCACCGCCAACACCGATGAGGAGGCCAAGGCCCTTCTGGACGCCTTCGGTTTCCCGTTCAAGAAATAGGTTCACCTGCCCTAAAAGCGCCGTTCCCACAAGGGGGCGGCGTTTGGGGCGAACAATACTCTATGTGAGGAGGATATAAGTGGCTAAGACATCGATGATCGTCAAGTGCAATCGCAAGCAGAAGTTCTCTACTCGTGAGTACACGCGCTGCCAGCGCTGCGGCCGTCCGCACTCTGTGTACCGCAAGTTCGGCCTGTGCCGTGTCTGCTTCCGCGAGCTTGCACTCAAGGGCGAGCTTCCCGGCGTTAAGAAGGCCAGCTGGTAAGTCACTACCAGCGTTTCAAGCATCAGTTTGGAACAGGGAAAACGCGCTAGTTAGGCTTTGCCGTTAAGGGCGGCGAAGAACCAAGAGCACGTGTTCATCAAGAACGAAGGAGAATCTGTATGAACCTTACAGACCCGATCGCAGATATGCTTACGCGCATCCGTAACGCTAACTCTGTGAACAAGGCCACGGTCTCTATGCCGAGCAGCAAGAAGCTCGTCGAGATCGCTCGTGTTCTGCACGAGGAGGGCTACATCGAGGGCTACGATGTCGAGGACACCGTTCCCCAGAAGACTCTGCACATCACGCTTAAGTATGGTCCCAAGAAGGCTAAGGTCATCAACGGCATCCGCCGCATTTCCAAGCCGGGCCTGCGTAAGTACACCGGCGTTGCCGACATGCCCCGCGTCCGCGGTGGCCTTGGTACCGCCATTATTTCCACCAGCCATGGCGTCATGACCGACCGCGATGCTCGCAAGCACAACGTCGGCGGCGAGATCATCGCTTACGTCTGGTAATTCGCTCGGTAGGTAGAAGGAAAGGAGATCACCGTGTCTCGTATCGGTAATAAGCCTGTCCAGATTCCCGCCGGAGTCGAAGTGGCAGTCAACGGCAACAACGTTGTCGTCAAGGGCCCCAAGGGCCAGCTCGAGCTCGATGTCTTTGAGAAGCTCGCTATCAACGTCGAGGACAACGTCCTCACCGTTTCCCGTCCCGACGACGAGCGTGAGACCCGTGCCCGCCACGGCCTCACCCGCGCCCTCATCCACAACATGGTTGTCGGCGTTTCCGAGGGCTTCGAGAAGAAGCTCGAGCTCGCCGGCGTCGGTTACCGCGTGCAGCAGAAGGGCAAGAACCTCGAGTTCTCCCTGGGCTTCTCGCACCCCGTGATCGTCGAGGCTCCCGAGGGCATCACCTTCGAGGTTCCCGACAACACCCACGTGAACGTCAAGGGTATCAACAAGCAGCAGGTCGGTCAGATCGCCGCTGAGATCCGCGGTCATCGTCCTCCCGAGCCTTACAAGGGCAAGGGTATCCACTACGTTGGCGAGCACATCCGCCGCAAGCTGGGTAAGGCCGCCAAGTAGTCGTAACCGACTCACTCGCATAAGACCAGCACCCCGTCAGGTGCTGGCAAGATCAACCTTTTTAGGAGTTTACGTATGAACAAGCATAAGGCGAAGCTGGAAGGCCTCAAGCGTCGTCAGCGTCGTGTTCGCGGCAAGGTCTCGGGTACCGCCGAGCGTCCGCGTCTTCGCGTGACCCGTACTAACGCCAACATCTATGCCCAGATCATCGACGACAGCAAGGGCTCCAGCCTGACGCTCGTCTCCGCCTCGACCCTCGAGGCCGAGTTCAAGGGCACCCACACCTCGAACAAGGAGGCTGCGGAGAAGGTCGGTCAGCTCGTTGGCAAGCGCGCCATCGAGGCCGGCATCACCAAGGTCGCCTTCGATCGTGGTGGCCGTATCTACCATGGCCGCGTCAAGGCCCTCGCCGACGGTGCTCGTGCCGCCGGTCTCGAGTTCTAGGAGGTATGTAGCACATGGCTCGTAATCAGAAGCAGCAGCGCGAGGCCTCCGAGTTCGAGGAGCGCGTCGTTTACATCAACCGCGTGTCGAAGACCGTCAAGGGTGGTCGTCGCATGAGCCTCGTCGCTCTCGTCGTCGTTGGCGACGGCAAGGGCAACGTCGGCGTTGGCATGGGCAAGTCCGCTGAGGTGCCCCTGGCCATCTCCAAGGCGTCTCTCGATGCCAAGAAGAACATGTTCCACGTGCCGGTGACCGAGCAGGGCACCATCCCGCACGAGGTTCTCGGCCACTTTGGTGCCGGCCGCATCATCATCAAGCCCGCTGTCGAGGGTACCGGCGTTATCGCCGGCGGCGCTGTGCGTCCCCTCTTTGAGCTTGCTGGCATCAAGAACGTCCTGTCCAAGTCCCTCGGTACCGACAACGGCCTCAACATCATCAAGGCTGCCGTCGAGGGCCTCAAGGAGCTCTCCAGCCCTGAGGACGTCGCGGCTCGCCGTGGCCTGACGGTCTCCGAGATGTTCGTCGGTAAGGAGAACTAAGCATGGCTGACACCATCAAGATCAAGCAGGTCCGCAGCACCAATGGTTGCAAGCAGGACCAGGTCCGTACTGTCCGTGCCCTCGGTCTCCACAGGATCCGCGAGGTTCGCGAGATTGCTGACAACGAGTCCGTCCGCGGCATGATCTTCAAGGTCAAGCACCTTGTCGAGATTGTAGAGGAGTAGCAAATGCAGCTTCACGATCTTACTCCCGCGCCCGGTTCCACCAAGAACCGCAAGCGCGTCGGCCGTGGCAATTCTTCGGGTCACGGCACCACTTCTGGCCGCGGTCAGAAGGGCCAGGGTTCCCGCTCTGGCGGCACCAAGGGTGCCGGCTTCGAGGGTGGCCAGACTCCGCTGGCTATGCGCCTGCCCAAGCTTCCGGGCTTCCGCAACCCCCGTCGTATCGAGTACACCGCTGTTAACGTTGAGCGTCTCGAGCGTAAGTTCGAGGATGGCGCTGTGATCGACGGTGCCGCTCTTAAGGCCGCTCGCATCACCAAGAGCGAGTTCGAGCCCGTCAAGGTGCTCGGCAATGGTGAGCTCACCAAGAAGTTCACGGTCAAGGTCGACAAGGTCAGCGCTTCTGCGCAGGCCAAGATCGAGGCCGCCGGCGGAAAGGTCGAGCTGCCGTGCTAAATGGTCTTAAGAATGCTTTCCGCATCAAAGAATTGCGCGAAAAGATTCTTTTTACCATAGCTATGCTCGTCGTGTACCGCATTGGTGCGCACGTTCCTGTGCCCGGCATTCCCTTCCAGGGGATGCTGGGCCTTTTCTCGACCGATAACAATTCGGTCGCCGCAGGTGCTATGGCCCTCCTGAATCTTTTCTCTGGCGGCGCGTTGAGCTATGTTTCGGTGTTTTCGCTGGGCATCATGCCTTACATCACCAGCTCGATCATCCTCCAGATGCTCCAGGCCGTTGTGCCTTCCCTGCATGAGCTTGCCCGCGAGGGCGAGGTCGGTCAGACCAAGATTACGCAGTATTCGCGTTACCTCACCCTGGCTCTGGCAATCCTCAACTCCGTGGGTTACCTCTTCCTCTTTAAGAGCTTCGGCATCAGCTTCAATGGCGCCGGCGCTCCCGAGATCATCTTCGACCTCATGATCGTCGGCACGCTCACCGCGGGCGCCATGCTGATCATGTGGATTGGTGAGCTCATCACCCAGCGCGGTATCGGCAATGGCATGTCGCTGATTATCTTTGCGAACATCATGGCCGGTCTGCCGCAGGCTATCTTCTCCAGCACCGAGGGCAATGCCGGTGGCATCATCACCATGGTGATCATCTGCGCCATTATCTTGCTGGTTATCCCGCTGATTGTTTTCCTTGAGCGCGGCCAGCGCCGCATCCCGGTCTCCTACGCCAAACGCGTCGTGGGCCGTCGCATGATGGGTGGCCAGACCACCTACCTGCCCATCAAGGTCAACACCGCGGGTGTCGTGCCGATCATCTTCGCTTCGGCGCTGCTGTACTTCCCGGCTCAGATTGCCGTGTTCTTCCCCGGCATCGTCTGGATTCAGGCAGTTGCCTCTGCGCTTTCGACCGGTTGGCTCAACTGGGTGCTTAATGTTGTCCTCATTGTGTTCTTCGCGTACTTCTACACCTCCATGGTGTTCAACCCCGATGACACGGCCGACAACCTTAAGAAGCAGGGCGGCTTTATTCCGGGCGTCCGTCCGGGTAAGGCTACCGCGGCCTACATCAAGAACGCGCTCAACAAGATCACGCTTCCCAGCGCTGTCTTTTTGGCGCTCATCGCCATCGTGCCTTCGATCATCTTCTCCTTCACGGGTAACCAGCTGATTCAGGCATTTGGCGGCACGTCCATCCTCATCATGGTCGGCGTCGTGCTCGACACGGTCGATAAGCTCGAAGGCCAGATCAAGATGTATGATTACGATGGATTCTTTAAATAGGCTAGAGGAGGATTGCTCATGAACCTCGTATTGCTCGGAGCTCCGGGTGCCGGTAAGGGCACCGTCGCACAGGAGCTCGTCGCCGAGTTTGGCGTTGCTCACATTTCCACGGGCGACCTGCTGCGTGCTGCCGTCAAGGGTGGCACCGAGCTTGGTATTCAGGCTAAGAAGTACATGGACGCTGGCGAGCTCGTTCCCGACCAGCTCGTGATCGACCTTGTCAAGGAGCGCCTTGCCGCCGATGACGCCCAGCAGGGCTTCATCCTCGACGGCTTCCCGCGCAACACCGCCCAGGCTGTGACGCTCGATTCCGAGCTCTCCGCCATGGGTCGTGAGATTGATTGCGCCCTTCTGGTCGATGTGGCCCCCGAGGTTATCATCGATCGTCTGTCTTCGCGTCGCACCTGCCGCGCCTGCGGTTACACCGGCACCGCCGCCGATGTCACCTGCCCCAAGTGCGCAGGCGAGATGTATCAGCGCGACGACGACAAGCCCGAGACCATCAAGAACCGTCTCGACGTCTACGAGAAGTCCACGAGCCCGCTCGTCGACTACTATCGTGGCCAGGGTCTGCTCAAGTCGGTCAACGGTGACCAGGCTCGCGAGACCGTGTACGGGGATGTCAAAGAGGCTCTCGGTCTATGATCAAGATTAAGTCTGCAACGCAAATCGAGCAGATGAAGAAGGCAGGAGCGCTATCTAAGATGGCGCTCCGCCACGTTGGGGCCATGGTTCGCCCCGGTGTTTCGACCTTTGAGCTCGATCAGCTCGCGGAGCAGATTATCCGCATGCATGGCGGCACCCCGGCCTTTAAGGGTTACGGCGGGTTCCCCGGAACCATTTGCGCATCGATCAACGATGCCGTGGTCCACGGTATTCCCAACCCCGATATGATCCTGCGCGATGGCGATATCATCTCCATCGATACGGGAGCCGTTGTCGACGGTTGGGTTGGCGATAACGCTTGGACGTTTTTCGTCGGCACCCCTACGCCCGAGGCCAAGGCCCTGTGCGAGGTCACGCGCGATTGCCTTAAGGCTGCCATCGAGCAGGCTGTTCCCGGTAACCATATCGGGGACGTCGGTTATGCCGTTCAGTCTCTCGCCGAGTCTCACGGTTACGGCGTGCTTCGCGACTATGTGGGCCATGGCATTGGCCGTGTGATGCACGAGGACCCCAACGTTCCTAATTATGGAAAGAAGGGGAGAGGCGTTCGCCTCCAGGCCGGCATGGTCATTGCCATCGAGCCGATGGTTACGATGGGTTCCAACCATGTGAGCACGGGCTCCGACGGTTGGATTGTTACGACCAATGACCACCTGCCCGCCGCGCACTACGAGAACACCGTCGCCATTACCAATGACGGTCCGGTGATTCTTACCACGGATGCTCAGGGTGCTTGGTGTTCGCTCCAAGGCGGAGAAATGTAACAAGTTCCACTTAGTTGTGGAGCCATTACGAAGTTATTACGATGCGTGCATACGTGTTGTAGAATACTCAATCGCTGTCGTTTTCTAGAGAAAGATGATTGCTTGTGAAGAAGGAAGACGCAATTGAGCTCGAGGGTACGGTAAAGGAACCGTTGCCCAATGCCATGTTTAAGGTTGAGCTCGAGAACGGTCATTCGGTTCTGTGCAACATTTCTGGCAAGATCCGAATGAATTACATCCGTATTCTCCCCGGTGACAGGGTTGTCGTGGAGCTTTCCCCGTACGACCTTACCCGCGGCCGCATCACCTATCGCTACAAATAGCGGCACGCATACACGCACTCCATTTCCGGCTGCAGGCTTAGCTCAACCTACGGTCGGATTGTGTGTGAAGACCAGCCATAGTTTTAAACGCCTGCGGCTGGGCGAGTAGATAGTAGGGAAGTAGTTTGAGCGCTACCGAAAGGAAGAACGATGAAGGTACGTCCTTCGGTCAAGAAGATGTGCGATAAGTGCAAAATCATTAGGCGCCATGGCAAGGTCCTCGTCATTTGCGAGAACCCCCGTCATAAGCAGCGTCAGGGTTAAGAGAGGAGACTACGTTGGCCCGTATTAATGGTGTCGACCTCCCGCGTGAGAAGCGCGTTGAGATCGGTCTGACCTACATTTACGGCATCGGCCGCACCACTGCGACGAAGATCTGCGTCGAGTGCAACGTTAACGTGGATACGCGCGTTAAGGACCTCACCGAGGATGAGGTTAACGCCATCCGCGATTATATCGATAAGAACCAGATCATGGTTGAGGGCGACCTCCGCCGTGAGCGCAACCAGAACGTCAAGCGCCTTATGGACATCGGCTGCAACCGCGGCCTTCGTCACCGCAAGGGCCTCCCGGTCCGCGGCCAGCGCACCCACACTAACGCTCGTACCCGCAAGGGCCCGAAGCGTCAGATCGGTGCTAAGAAGAAGAAATAAGGAGCGCTAGATAGATGGCTACTGCTAAGAAGAACGTTCGCGCTGCCCGTCTGAAGCGCGCGGACCGTAAGAACATTTCCGTGGGCCAGGCTCACATTCGTTCTACGTTCAACAACACGATCGTTTCGATCACCGATCCCCAGGGCAACGTCATTTCCTGGAAGTCGGCTGGCCAGGTGGGCTTCAAGGGCTCCCGTAAGTCCACGCCGTTCGCTGCCCAGATGGCTGCCGAGGCTGCTGCCAAGCAGGCCATGGAGCACGGTATGAAGAAGGTTTCCGTCTTCGTCAAGGGCCCCGGCTCCGGTCGTGAGACCGCCATCCGCTCCCTCCAGGCTGCTGGCCTCGAGGTCTCGAGCATCCAGGACAAGACCCCCATTCCGCACAACGGCTGCCGCCCCAAGAAGCGTCGCCGCGTGTAACTGAAAGGATCGTATCAATATGGCAATCGACAGGACTCCTGTTCTTAAGCGCTGCCGTCAGCTCGGGATCGATCCCGCTGAGCTCGGTTACAGCAGCAAGAAGGAATCTATCCGTCAGCCCAAGCGCCGTCGCAAGGAATCTGAGTACGGCATGCAGCTGCGCGAGAAGCAGAAGGTCAAGTTTATCTATGGCGTTCTGGAGAAGCAGTTCCACGGCTACTTCAACAAGGCCCGCAAGATGAACGGCGTCACCGGTGAGAACCTCATGATCATCCTTGAGTCTCGCCTCGACAACGTCGTCTTCCGTCTTGGCTTCGCCCGCACCCGCAAAGAGGCTCGTCAGTCCGTCCGTCACGGTCACTTCACCGTGAACGGCAAGCGCGTGGACATCCCGTCCTACCGCGTCAAGGCCGGCGACGTCGTCGCTGTCGGCGAGAAGTTCCGTGACCTCCTCCCCATCAAGGAGGCCCTGATTTCCTCCGAGCGCTTTGAGGTCCCTGGCTGGCTCGAGGTCGATATCGAGAAGCTGTCTGGTAACGTGCTCGCTCTGCCGACGCGTGAGCAGATCAGCGGTGATATCAACGAGCAGCTCATCGTCGAGCTCTACTCTAAGTAGTCCATCCGGGCTGCTGAGGCTGGAGGTAATACATGTCAGAATTCATTAGGCCTCAGGTTCAGGTCGAAGAGATCAACGAGACGTCTGCTCGTGTCTCCGTCGAGCCGCTCGAGCGTGGTTACGGCGATACGCTGGGTAACTCCCTTCGTCGCGTTCTTCTGTCCTCGCTCGAGGGTGCCGCCGTCGAGGCTATTCAGATCGATGGTGCGCAGCACGAGTTCATGACCATCCCTAACATGGTCGAGGATGTCACCGACATCGTCCTGAATGTCAAGGGTCTTGTCTTCAGGGCTCTCGGCACGACCGACGAGGCGACCGCCACCATCTCGGTTGACGGCCCCTGCGAGGTCACCGGTGCGGACTTCTTTATTCCGTCCGAGTTTGAGCTGGTCAACCCCGAGCAGCACATTGCTACGCTCACCGAGGGTGGCCATCTCACCATGAGCATGCGCATCGGCTATGGCCGCGGCTATGTTTCTGGCGAGGCCAACAAGCGCGACAACGATCCCATCGGTGTGATCCACGTCGACTCGCTGTACTCGCCGGTTTCCCGTTGCGCCAAGCTCGTTGAGGCTTGCCGTGTCGGTCAGCACACCGACTACGACCGCCTTGTCCTCGAGATCGAGACCAACGGCTCCATCGCCCCGCGCGACGCCGTGGTCCAGGCTGCCAATATCATCAACCAGCATATGGCCGCCTTTATGAACCTTGCCGAGACCCCCGAGGTCGAGGAGGAGGCTTCGATCTTCGCTCCCGAGGTCACCAACGACAACGCCGAGCTGGACAAGCAGATCGAGGATCTGGACCTTTCCGTCCGTTCCTACAACTGCCTTAAGCGCGCCAGCATTCACTCGGTCCGTCAACTCGTTGAGTTCTCGGAGAACGATCTGCTCAACATCCGTAACTTCGGTGTTAAGTCGATCGAGGAAGTGAAGGACAAGCTTGAGTCCATGGGCCTGAGCCTGAAGGCTTAATGCTTCGCATATTTGAGGAGAAACTAGACCATGCGTCACAACGTTAAGAAGGGCCTGAAGCTCGGCACCGATGCGAGCCACACCAAGGCCATGAAGAAGAGCCTTGCTAAGGCCCTCTTCGAGAACGACCGCATCAAGACCACCGAGACCCGCGCTAAGGCGCTGCGTTCGGTCGTCGACCCGATCATCACTTGGGCCAAGAAGGGCGACCTGCACTCTCGTCGTCTGGCTATCGCCAAGCTCGGCGATAAGCAGCTCGTTGCCGAGATCTTCGACAAGGCTGCCCAGGGCATGTGGCAGGACCGCAACGGCGGTTACACCCGCATCATGAAGCTCGGTAACCGTAAGGGCGACAACGCTCCCATCGTTATCATGGAGCTCGTCACCGAGCCTTGCACGCCTAAGGCCAAGAAGGCTGCTCCGGCCCCCAAGAAGGCCGCTGCTCCCAAGAAGGTCGAGGCTGTCGAGGAGGCTCCTGCTGAGGAGACCGCTGAGTAGACATTCCGTCTGCATAGGCTATATTCGAGGGGTACGTTCGCGTACCCCTCTTTTTTTGTCGCGATACCGTTACTTGTTTGTTGGGAGCGCCCATGACTGCGCCGTCTGATTTCAATCCTATTTCCGAGCTTGACGCCACGCTCGTATTTCGCGTGGCCTATGATGGCTCGTCGTATAGCGGATTTGCCGAGCAGCCGGGACAGACGACGGTTGCGGGTGAGCTGCGTCGAGCCATCGAGACGCTGCTTCGCCGCCCGATCGATCTGACGTGCGCGGGTCGTACCGATGCCGGCGTGCATGCCGTGGCTCAGTACATCAGCGTGCCCGTAACGGACGCTGAGCTCGCTTGTACGCGCCGTAGGTGGCTGCGGGCTATGGATGCCCTGCTGCCCAAAGATATCGCCATCAACGAGGTCTACAGGGCCCGTAAGGGCTTTTCTGCGCGCTTTGACGCGCGCTCTCGCACTTACACCTATCGCATTGCCGATCGTGATGCGCGGCCTGTGCTGTCACGCGGTGCCGTGTGGTGGCATCGCTATCCCTTGGATGTTGAGGCTATGTCTGCTGCCTGCCCCGCGCTGCTGGGCGAGCAGGACTTTAAAAGCTTTTGCAAGGTTGCCTCTGCCGTGGGCAAACCTACGCACCGCTGCGTAATGCGCGCAGAGTTTGGCCATGAGGTTGCGTTTGGCGAGGACATCCTGACGTTTACCATCGAGGGCAATGCGTTTCTGCATTCGATGGTCCGTACGATCGTTGGCACGCTTGTCGAGATTGGCATGCATCGCCGTGAACCCGAGTGGATGCGCGAGGTCATCGATGCTTGCGATCGTACCGCTGCGGGCCCCACGGCTCCTGCCTGCGGCCTTACGTTTATGGGCGTGGATTACGATCCCGCCGAGCTTGTCGTGCTCGACTAGGGGAGGGCTCGACGCGTCGTGCGTCGACACCTGTCATCTGTGGGCTGCGCGTGTGCAACATCTGTTCTTGGCGTGCAATGCAACCGGTGTCTCATTGCTTTTATTGCCGGGGTGTACCATGAACCACGGTTTGATTCATTGTTGTCGAGAGGACGGAAAATTTGGTTCGACGTGGCTCGCATCCGCGACTTTCGGTGATCCTTGTGGTAGAAGGTTCGCCCAGCTATGCGATGCGTGCGCTCGAGAGTATCCAGAACCAAGACCTCTACGATTTGCAGATTGTCGTTGTCTGTCGCGATACTGCGCCCGGTGTGCGCCATTCGCTTCAAGTTGCTGCCGACAGGGACATCCATATTGATTTGATTGACGTCGAGGACGCGACGCGCGGCGCGTGTCTTCGTGCCGGTTTTGCTGCCTCGCGCGGCTCTCAAATCATCGCCATGAACGCCGATGAGTGGTTTGCTCCGCAATCCCTTTCCAAGATGGTCGATGTCGCGTGCGATACTGCGGCAGACATAGTGTTCCCCACGGTGTCGCTCGACCGCTATGATGCACATCGAGAGCGCCGTTCGCGCGTCTTGGATGCTACTCATATTTCCATTGATAGCAAATCTTCGATGGTGGCCGGGCTGCCTCAGTTGATTTTAGGCGGCTTGGTTGCTCAAGTCTCTGGCGTGATGTATAGCCGTCCGCTGTTTGAGGCATGCCTTTTGTGCGACAAGGCGTTTCGCACAGTTGGGTTTATGGCATGCGCGCTCTCGCAGGCGCAGCGTGTCTCCGGATGCGGCGACGCTTGTTTCCACGCGGTAGCGCCTAAGCTTACAGATGCCTTTGATCCCACCATGTATGCCAAGGTATCCGATGACACCCGAGCGCTCGACGAGCTTGCGGACTCACTCTCGGAAGCAGATAGCGGTGGTCGGCTCAAGCTGGCAAGCCAAAAGTTCTACTTTGTCGGACTGGTCGCCTGCATCGAGAATTTGTGTCTGAGCCCGCATGGGGTGTCGTCAATCGAGCGTTCCGCCCGCATGCGTGATATGCTCGAGGCGCCTCGAACCCGTCAGATGGTCGCCGCGCTCAAGGACAACCATCGGGGACTGGGTCTGTTGTTTGGGCCGATCGCCAGCGCTAAGCCCGCGCGCTGCGTGATGTGTACGCATCTGGCAGCTTTTCTTAACCGGACGGGCGCAAAAACCGCCTAAACGGCTCATTACGAAACAAACTTGCATAGAATTGTTTCGAAATGCGTTCTTATACACAAAAGCCTTCAAATAGCGTTAAACTATTCAATCACTGATTGATTGTCTCCGCCATCTTTTGGAGTGAGGGTTTGTATGGCTAAAAAACGCAATGGGCGCCAGGATGCCATTAGAGATATTGTGCGCAATAAGGACGTCCGCACACAGCGCGTGCTGGTCGATGAGCTCCGTGCTATGGGCTTTGATTGCACGCAGGCGACTGTCTCTCGCGATATTGCCGACATGGGGCTGCGTAAGCTCCCTGAGGGCATCTATGTTCTGGCAGAGGACCTGCACCTGCAGCGTATGGTTTCCGAGCTCGTAACGGGCGTTCTGCGTACTGATAATCTGGTTATGATCAAGGCTCAGCCTGGCACGGCTTCCGGCATCGCCGCCGCCGTTGATGCGGCAGAGTTGCCCGATGTACTTGGCTCGCTTGCCGGCAACGATACGATTTTGGTTATTGCCCAGACGGCCGAGGACGGCGAGCGCCTCGAGGCGCTGATCAATAAGCTGAGCAATTCTCGCAAGTAGGCGTGCGGGTCGTGCGCTCGGCATTGTGTGCGCTGACATAGTGGCTTGTAAGGGGTATCGACGTTGGTCGGTACCTCTTTTTGTTTGCCGGTATAAAGACCGCCCACCAGGTCGCTTCAAACTAAAAGGCCCCGAGCAGTTCAATAAGCTGCTCGGGGCCTTGTTGGCTTTAGTCGCGTACTTCTTAGCCGACCGTATCGTCAGGCGTGGGCGAGGGGTCGGGAGTGGGCGTAGGCGTAGGCGTGCCGCCATCGCCGCCGGTCGAACCACCAGTGGAGCCGCCCGTCGAGCCACCGGTCGTACCGGTGCCGCCGGTGGTGTCGCCGCCCGTGGTCTCGGTGGTCGTGGTCGTCGTGGTAGTCGTTGTGGTGGTTTCCTCTTCCTCTTCCTCTTCGTCCTTGTCCTTGTCGTCGTTCTCCGACTTCTTGGTGTTATTGGTGCCGTAGAACTTCCAGACGCTGTTGTTCTTGTAGGTGGGCGCCGTTCCGGTCGCAAACTCCTCGCGCTCGGTACCGGTCAGAACGGTGTTCATAAACCGCTTAAAGACAGGCAGGTTGGTGCTGTCGCCCAGCAGGTCCGTGCCGTACTTTTGGATGGGGATCTCGCCCGCGGAATAGCCGGTCCACAGGGCGCACGCCAGCTGCGGGGTATAGCCGCAGAACCACAGGTTGGTGGTGTTGTCGGTGGTGCCCGTCTTGCCGGCATAGGGCTGGTTGACACTCAGGGCGCCGGCAGCACCCGTACCGCTGCCCTTCATGACGCCGGACAGAACATCGGTGACCGCGGCGGCCTCGCCCTCGGTAAGCACCTGTGAGGGATTGTCGGTGTGCTGGTACAGCACCGAACCGGTACGAGAGTCAATCTCGGTGATGGCGATCGGCTGGCGATAGTAGCCGCCGTTGGCAAACGTCGCGTAGGCGGCGGCCATCTCGAGCGGCGAGATCGAGCCGGTGCCGAGGGTCATGACGGGAACGTCCTCGATGTTGTCCTTGGCGGGGTCGATGCCGAGCTTTTTGACGAGCGAGATGATCTTGCTGTTGCCGACGGCTTCCGCCACCTGGATGTAGCCGGTGTTGGAGGAGTATGCCGTCGCCTGCTTAAGCGTGATGTTGCCATAGCTCTGGTTGGCGTAATTTTGGACCTCGGTCGTGGTGCCCTTGGCCTTGAGCGGCGAGTTGCAGTTGAGGGTGACGTTGGGGTTCATGCCGTTTTGGATGGCAGTTGCCAGCGTAAAGGCCTTAAAGGTGGAGCCGACGGGACGCTTGGCCGTGGCATGGTTTACGTGGTTCTCGTCGGCGTTGTAGTCGTAGCCGCCCACCATGCACTTGATGTAGCCGGTCTTGGGGTCGACGACGACCATGCCCATGTCCAGGCCGTCGAGCGAGAGCGTGTCGAGCTGCTCGCGGACGGCATTCTCTGCCACCTGCTGCATCGTGGGGTCGATGGTGGTCTTGACGGTCAGGCCGCCCTTAAAGAGCACGTCGGTCGAGAACTCCTGCTCCAGCAGCTGCTTGACGTAGGAGACAAAGTAGGGCTGCGAGTAAACGTCGACGCCGCTGCCCGAGATTTCGGTCACATTGAGGGTGATGGGCTCGGCCTGTGCGGCATCGTGCTCCTCCTGGGTGATGTGGCCCAGGCGCAGCATGTTGTCGAGAACCTTGTTGCGGCGAGACAGTGCCAGATCGGGATTGACCGTGGGGTCGTACTGCGAGGGCGAGTTGGGAAGGCCGATGAGCAGCGCGGCCTCGCTGAGGGTGAGGTCGGCGGCGCTCTTGGACAGATAGGTCTCGGCTGCGGCCTCGATGCCGTAGGCGCCGTGGCCGTAATAGATGGTGTTGAGGTACATCATGAGGATCTCGTCTTTGGAGTACATGTCCTCCATCTTGATGGCGATGTAGGCCTCGCGCACCTTACGCTCAATGGTCGAGTCGAACTGCTCCTCCTGCAGGATGGTGTTGCGCACCAGCTGCTGGGTGATAGTCGAGGCGCCTTCGTGCCCGCCGCCGAGGGTTGCCACCGCAGCACGCGCGATACCCCACAGGTCGATGCCGCCGTGCTCGTAGAAGCGCTCGTCCTCGACGTCAACGGTGCCCTGCAGCACGTAGGGGGAGACCTCGTCCTTGGTGATGGACTTGCGGTTTTGCGTGTAGAAGCTCGCGATCTTGTTGCCGTTGCAGTCGACGATCTCGGTGGGCTCGCTCACCAGATATGCGTTGGCGTCGGTGTAGTCGGGCAGATCGGACAGCCAGCGGTTGACGTTGCCGACCATGCCGATGCCAAACGCCACGCCCGCGATCAGCAGAAAGCCCAAAAACGAGAGCAGGATTATGGGCAGGGCGTGCGTCTTTGAACGGCTGTGTCCCTGTCGTTGGCGAGGACCCATATATTGACCTCCAGGTATGTCGTGCCGGACGGTGGATGTGCCGTCGGGGCAGGATGGACATAAGTTATTACACGATAAACCAAACGGGGCGCGCGAGGCCTCGTGTATGCTGGAAGACGGCATTTTTCAGAGTGAATGCATACCTTGGTAAGGAGTTTGCCGATGGCGATTCGGGCGATGGGGCCGAGCGGACAATACGAGACTGGATTGGATGTTGTCAGTGCGGCGCTGCCCGAGCTGCTGGCGCCGGCGGGCGGACTCGACCAGATGCTTGCGGCTATCGCCGCGGGTGCCGATGCCATCTATGCGGGGTTGGGCGGCTTTAACGCCCGTGTGAGCGCCCACGGCTTTACGGATGACGAGTTTGCGCGCGGCTGCGCCGTGGCGCATGCCCATGGCGTGCGTGTATACGTGACGCTCAACGTGTTCGTGTTTGACGATGAGTTGTCCGACGCGGTGGCGTTGGGAGCTCATGCACTGGAGCTGGGCGCCGATGCTCTGATTGTCGCCGATGCCGGGTTGGCCTGCGCGCTGAGCGCGGCGATTCCCGGGGTCGAGATTCACCTGTCTACGCAGGCGGGCGTTCACAGCGAAGGCGCCGTGCGGCTTGCCGCCGATGAGCTGGGGGTCGAGCGCGTGACGACGGCACGCGAGCTGACGGTCGACGAGATTGCGGCGCTATGTGCCACGGGCGTGCCCATCGAGGTATTCTGCCACGGTGCGATTTGCATCGGCTATTCGGGGGCGTGCGAGTTTTCGGCCCTGCGGCGTGGGCGCTCGGCGATGCGCGGCGACTGCACGCAGCCGTGCCGTCTGGCGTACGACCTGGTGGACGAGGCGGGACAGAGCGTTGTCGCCGTCGAGGGAGATCGCCTGCTGTGCCCGCGCGACTATCTGGGTATTGCACATCTGCCTGAGCTTGTAGATGCCGGCGTTGCGTCGCTCAAGATCGAGGGGCGCATGAAGAACCCCGATTACGTATTCAACGTGGTGCGGGCGTGGCGCCGGGCACTCGATATGCTGTGCGACGGCGCGTGGGACCCCGGTGCCGTGGAAGAGCTTGAGCGCGAGCTGGGAAGGTCGTTTAACCGTGGGTTTACCGATGCGTACCTGCGAGGGCGTTCGGGTGCCGAGCTGATGAGCTTTGAGCGTGCGATTAACCAGGGCGTGCGCGTGGGGCGCTTGGTCGCTGTGGGCCACGAAGAGGTGACCGTTGAGCTCGACGCTGCCGTGGCGGCGGGTGACACGCTCGAGATTCGGTTTTATCCGGGTGTCGACGCGCGTCCCGATGTGCCTAAGCGCTGGCCGCAGGTGCCCTGCCCGGTGGATGCCGCAGCGGGGAAGCGCGTCGTCGTGCATTGCAAGCGTAAGGTGGACACGGGCTGCGAGGTATACCTGATTCGCAGCGCCGGCGTGTTGGATCAGACGGCGGCGGTGTTGGAGCGCATGCGGGCCGAGGCGGATGCGATTGCGCCCGTTGCACGTGCCGTTGAGGCACTGCCCTTTGAGGACGTTGCGGTGGATGGCGGTGCGTCGACGGAGTTGGTGGAGTGCGCGGTTCCCACTCGCATGGTTTTTGCTTGGCAGCTGATGGATGCCGACCCGCGCGGAGAACTCGATTTGTCCGACGCCGTTGTGGTGCTTGACGAGGTGTGCCGCACGGGTGACGCTGACCGGACCTGCTCACTGATGCAGCGTGCCGGGCGCGTCGTCTGCCGCAACCTAGGACAGGTGGTGATCGCTCGCGAGCTGGGCGTGACGTTTGACGTGGCGGCGCCGGTGTTCTGCGCGAATCGGGCCACGCTTACCTGGCTGCGCGGACTTGGTGCGGGGCGGGTGTACTTGCCGGCCGAGTTGCTCGGCAATGATGCGGAGCGTATTGCCGAACTGGCTGCTGAGCCCGACGTCTTGGGTCCGGTCGACGCCGACCGTCCCGAGCTTATGGTGTGCGAGCACTGCCTGCTGACCGCCGAGGGCGTCTGCGCCACCGATGCGACGGGACAGGTCCGTTGCCGCGACTGCTTGCGTCGTCGGCAGGTACGCTATCTGGTCGAGCGTGACGGTACACGTCTGCCAGTTGCCATTGACGCATGCGGCAGGACGAGGATTTTCCTGTCGTAAGTGCCGCGTCGCGTCAGTTTGTTATCATAAGAGAGTTTATGGACTTCCAGCACCGCCGTTTTCGGCGAGGGTGCTATAGCAAAAGGAGGATACCCAATGCTGTCTGTTGACGAGCAAATGCGTATCATCACCTCGGGTGCAGCGCAGATCGTCCCCGAGGCCGACCTTCGCAAGAAGCTTGAGAAGGGCGAGCCCCTCAACATCAAGCTCGGCGTCGATCCCACCAGCCCCGACCTGCACCTGGGCCATGCCGTGCCCCTGCGCAAGATGCGTCAGTTCCAGGACCTGGGCCACAACGTCACCCTTATCATCGGCAACGGCACTGCGCTGATCGGCGACCCCTCGGGCAAGAACTCCACCCGCCCGCAGCTTTCGCAGGAGCAGATCGAGGCCAACGCCGAGACCTACGTGAGCCAGGCCATGAAGATCCTGGACCCCGAGAAGACCACCATCGTGCACAACGGCGACTGGATCCTTTCGATGGACCTGGCCGGCCTGCTGCAGGTGTGCTCCAAGTTCACCGTCGCCCGCATCCTTGAGCGCGACGACTTTACCAAGCGCTACCAGTCCCAGACGCCGATTGCCCTGCACGAGTTTCTGTACCCCGTGATGCAGGCCTTCGACTCCGTTCAGATCAAGGCCGACGTCGAGATGGGCGGCACCGACCAGCTCTTCAACCTGCTCGCCGGCCGCGAGCTCATGGAGAAGATGGGCATGGAGCCGCAGATCGCGCTTACCATGCCGCTGCTCGAGGGCACCGACGGCGTGCGCAAGATGTCCAAGTCCTATGGCAACTACATCGGCCTGACCGACGCTCCCAAGGATATGTTCGGCAAGACCATGTCCATCCCCGACGAGATGATCGGCAAGTACTATCGTCTGGCCAGCTCGCTCGCCCCGGCCGAGGTCGACAAGATCGATGCCGCCCTGGCCGATGGCTCCGCCGACCCCTACGAGCTCAAGCGCGCTCTAGGCCGCGACCTGTGCGACACCTACCACGGTGCTGGCGCCGGCGACGAGGCTCAGGCCGAGTTCGACCGCGTGTTCAAGGAGGGCCAGCTTGCCGACTTCCCCGAGAAGCACGTTGAGCTGACCGTCAACGACGAGGGCCAGATTTACCTCGCTGGCCTGCTCAAGGACCTGGGCCTTTCGGCCAGCGCCGGTCAGGCCCGCCGCGACATCGACGGCGGCGGCGTCAAGATCAACGGCAAGGCTGTGGCTTCCAAGAGCTACAACATCGATCCGAGCGCCCTCAAGCTGGGCGACACCCTCTCCGTGGGCAAGCGCAAGGGCTTCAAGTTGGTCTAGTAAGTAGGTTAACCTAACATGTGCAATAGGGCCGCAGCTGGAACGATTCCGACTGCGGCCTTTTTGGCACTTGGGGACGTTCCTTTTGTGTCGGCACTTTGGGACACTCCTTGTCATTGGTACAAAGCAACCTGTCCCCATTGCGCCAAGCGGCGTGTGCCGTTAAGCGGAGGGGGTGTATTCCCGACCCATCGTTTGGGCATACAATGGCTATTGTCTTGCTGCGGTGAAGGCCTGTCCGCTCCGCAGCTGTTTTCTACGGTTAAAGGAGAATGTATGTCCGTTGAGGTCATGAGGTCTGTGATCGAGGCCGCCGAGGGCCGCGTGCCCGTCGACACGCTGTTTACCAATGCGCAGATCGTCGACGTGTATGGCCAGCGTGTGGCGCCCGGTAGCGTTGCCGTCAAGGACGGTGTGATCGTCGGCGTGCTCTACGATGGTCGCGACGATGCCGCTGGCACCTACGAGGCAACTGAGGTCGTCGACTGCCAGGGTCGCTATCTCGCTCCCGGTTTTATTGACGGGCATCTGCACATTGAGTCCTCGAACATCCGTCCCGCCGAGTATGCTCGCATGGCCGCGACGCGCGGTACTACCACCGCCATTGCCGACAGCCACGAGATCGCCAACGTGGCGGGGCTCGACGGCCTGCGCTTTATGATCGAGGACGGCCGCCGCGCACCCATCTCCATCAAGTACATGATGCCTTCGTGCGTGCCCGCGCTGCCCGACGAGCAGGCCGGTGCCGTTATTTCGGCTGCCGATATGCAGGCGTTTTTTGCCGAGCATCCGGGCGATGTCTTTGGTCTGGGCGAAATGATGAACCTGCCGGGCGTCTTTATGGCCGACCCCGAGACCTGTGCTCGCATCGATGCTGCCAACCAGACGCCATCCAAGCAGGTTGACGGCCATGCGCCACTCGTTGCCGGTAAGGACCTCAACGCCTATGCCGCAGCGGGCATTATCGCCGACCACGAGTCGACGATTCCCGAGGAGGCGCTCGACAAGCTGTCCCGCGGCATGTATGTGATGCTGCGTGAGGGTACGTGCAGCCACGACCTGGCCAATTTGTCTCCGATGCTGCTGGAGAACCCTGCCCGCGCCCGCCGCTGCTGCTTTGCGACTGACGACCGCGCTCCCTCCGATGCTCTTTCGACCGGCATGATCGACAATGCCTGCCGCGTGGCCATCGAGGCCGGCATCGACCCGGTGGTCGCCATCTCCATGGCGTCCCTTTCCACGGCTGAGGCATTTGGCCTGGACCACGGCTGTCGCGACCCGCATGAGCTCCGTGGCGCGATCGCCCCGGGCAAACGCGCCGACCTGCTGTTGCTCGATGACCTGACGTTTGCCAAGGCTCCGCATCGCGTATATGCCGCCGGTGCTCTGGTGGCGCAGGACGGCACCTTTGTGGGCGAGATCGCACCCGAGATGGCCGAGGTCGCAGCGCTTGCCGATGAGCTGCGTGCTTCCGTTAAGCTGCCGAAGCTATCGCTCGACGTGTTCGACTATGCCTTTAAGCCGGGCGAGGCCGTGATTGACGTGGTGCCGGGTAAGGCCATCACGGGTATGGCTCGCCCCGAGAGCGCCGAGGGCCTGCGCCGCATTATGCTGATTGAGCGCCATGGCCGCGGCGTGTCGCTGCAGGCCGAGGGCGCCGACGGCGACGGCCCCGCTGGCCTGGGCCTGGTCGGCAAGCATATCGGTCGCGGCTGGGTGCGCGGCTTTACCATCACCGGTGGCGCCATTGCCTCCACGATCGGCCACGACTCGCACAACGTGTGCGTGGTGGGCGACAATGCGGCAGATATGATGGCTGCCGTTGAGGCCGTGGGCCAGGGCGGCCACGTGCTGGTGCGCAACGGCGAGGTCGTGGCGCGCATTCCGCTGGCGCTCGGCGGCCTGATGAGCGAGGGCGCTGCCGAAGACGTTGCGGCGCAGCACGACGACTTTATGGTCAAGGCGCGCGCCATGGGCATCGAGCCGCCGCTCGACCCCATCATGGGCATCATCTTCCTGCCCCTGCCGGTGATCCCGACGCTCCGCATCCGTCCCGAGGGCATGTTCGACGTCACAACCTTCACCTACGCCGACTAGTCATCAGGGACGTTCTTAAACGACTAGCCGTTGGGGTGGCGGGCTGCCTGACGCCGCGACCGTAGGACCTCTGGCATGTGTGAACTATTTGCCAGGTCCTTGTAACGTTTACGCCCGCGGAGTCTTATTTGAGCTCCCTTTGGGTACGTTGGAATCGGATACGCGTTCGATTCCAACAAGCCCGAAGGGAGCTTTTCTATGTTTAAACTGATTGCATCCGATATGGACGGCACACTGCTTGACGAAAACGGCCAGGTGCCTCCCGAGACCTACGAACTGATTCTGGCGCTACGTGAGCATGGCGTGCATTTCGCCGCATCGTCAGGCCGTCGCTACGATCGCTTGTGCGAGTTCTTTGCGCCCGTTCGCGACAAGATGGACTTTGTCGCCGCTAACGGCGCCCAGGTCTACGCCGACGGTAAGATGGTAGACCGTGAGGTGTATTCCCACCTGGCGATTCGAAGGCTCGCCCAAGCCGTCAGGACGTTTCCCAATCTGCATCTTGCGCTCTTTGACCGAACCAAGTCCTTCCTGCTCGATGACGAGTGCAAGTTCGTGCGTGAGGTCGATAAGGACCTTCCCAATGCCGAGCGTATTTGGGAGCTGCCCGATCCCAGCGTAAATATCATCAAAGCGAGTATCTTTTGCGACGACAGTGCGGTTATGGACAGTGCGTACGTGCTACAGCGCGAACTTGGTCAGCTCTTTACTTTTGCGCCTTCGGGCAACGCGTGGATCGATGCCATGCAGCCTGGTGTGTCGAAGGCCTCGGGTATCGCGCAGCTCGCGGAGCATTACGGCATTGGTCGCGACGAGGTCATGGCGTTTGGCGACTCGATGAACGACTACGAGATCATTCGCTTTGTCGGCACGGGCTGCGCGATGGAAAACGCGCGCCCCGCGCTTAAGGCGGTGGCCGATCGCGTGGTGGGTTGTAACCGCGACCACGCCGTCCAGCAGGAGCTCCGTCGCGTGCTGGAGAGTCTCTCCTAATCCGGCAGATGGGGACGTTCCTTTTCTGCCGACAGTGGGGGACAGTCCTTGCAGCTTTTTGCGAAGAGTGTCCCCAGTGACTAGTCGTTTAAGAACGTCCCCAATGACTGACCAATGACTAGGCGAGGGCGGCCATGATGGTGCGGGCGACGCCGTCGTGGTCGTTGTCGTATTCGGTGACGGCGTCGGCGGCGTCGCGGTCCTCGGGCTCGGCGTTGATCATGGCCATGCCGTGGCCCGCTACCTGCAGCATGGGGATGTCGTTGATGTTGTCGCCGAACGCCCAGGCGTCGGCGAGACGCTCGCCCAGGTGCTCGCATAGCCACGTGAGGGCCGTTCCCTTGGTGGCACCCTCACCCATGACCTCGATATTCATGGCGTAAGAACGCGTGACCTCAATGCCTCCGAGCGTGTCGAGCGCCGCCGCGATGGCGTCGCGATCGGCCGGGTCGTGCCAGTACATGGCGATGCGTTCGAGTGTCTCGACCTCGTCGATCTTGCTGTCGATATCCATGTCGATCGGCGTTCGTGTGCGCTTGAGCGAAGCCGCGATGTGGGGGTCGCCGCCACAGAACTCATCCAGACGCCCGTATAGCGAGCGGGGGAGGAAGCACTGCCCATCCGCGAAGATATCGAAGGTCACATCGTGGCCGGCGGCAATGCGATGGATGCGGTGGGCAATGCCACGGTCGAGCGGACGGCTCAAGATGCGCGTGGCGCGCGAGGCATCGTTGGGCACATCGTCGTCGAGCTGCCAGACGCTGGCGCCGTTGGCACAGACCGCGTAGTGCACGGCGGGATGGGCGAGGATGGGCTCAAAGATGCCCGACAGTGGACGTCCCGTGCAGGGAACAAACTCGATGTCACGACGTGCGAGCTCGTCGAGCATTGCCCAGGTGGCATCGCTCATTTGCTTATCGCTCGTCAGCAGCGTCCCATCCATATCGGAAAACACAATCATTTGATGCAGCCCTTTCCACTGGCATAAAAAGCGTGGCCGAGGGCTTGGGTCCCTGGCCACGCTCGAGTTCTATAACGGTTCGCGTCCTAGCGGTCGGCGAGCGGCTTGTACGCCAGCGGCTCGATCACCGGACGATAGGCCGGGCGAATAATACGGTGCGCGCAGAAGAGCTCTTCCATGCGGTGCGCCGACCAGCCTGCCATGCGGGCGACGGCGAACAGCGGCGTAAAGAGCGTCTCGGGCACGCCGAGCATCTTGTAGATAAAGCCCGTGTACAGGTCGATGTTGGCGCAGATGGGCTTGGTCATGCCGTGGTCGCGCATGACCTGGGGTGCCAGGCGCTCGATGCGCTCGATGAGTGCGAACTCTTCGCCCAAGTTCTTCTTGGCTGCCAGCGAGCGCGCGTAACGGCGGCAGACCTCGGCGCGCGGGTCGCTGAGCGTATAGACGGCGTGGCCCATGCCGTAGATGAGACCCGTGCCGTCGAAGGCCTGCTTGTCGAGGATCTTGCCCAGGTAGGCTGCGACCTCGTCCTCGTCCTCCCAGTTGGAGACATGCGCGCGGATGTCCTCGTGCATGGACACGACCTTGGCATTGGCACCGCCGTGGCGCGGGCCCTTGAGCGAGCCGATAGCCGCGGCATAGGCGGAATACGGGTCGGTGGCCGAGGAGGACAGCACGCGGCAGGCAAACGTGGAGTTGTTGCCGCCGCCGTGCTCGGCATGCAGCATGAGCATCACGTCGAGCAGCATGGCTTCGTCGCGGGTGAACGCCATGCCACCGCGCAAGACCTGTAGGATGGTCTCGGCGGTGGAGAGGCCGGGCGTGGGGTGCGGCACGTGAACCTCGGAGCCGCGAAGCTTGGCGACCGAGGCCATGTGTGCGAAGGCGGCGATGCGCGGGAGACGTGCGAGCATGGAGATGGCGACGTCGATTTCGTGCTCGGGTGTAATGGCGTCGGGCTCGGCGTCGAAGGCGTAGAGCAGCAGCACGGCGCGCTGGAGCACGTTCATGATGCTCGACGACACCGTGGTCATAGGGAACTCTTTGACGTATTCGTCGCTCAGATGTCTAAAGGCGCCCAGGCGCTCGCAAAAGCCGTCGAGCTCTTCCTTGTTGGGCAGCGAACCCGTGATAAGCAGATAGGCGACTTCCTCGTAGCCGTAGCGATTCTCGGCCTGGGCATTGTTGACCAGATCCTCGATGCTGTAGCCGCGAAGCGTGAGCTTGCCCTGATCGGGCACGACCTTTCCGTCGACCTTGTTGTAGCCGTGCACGTCCGAGATGCGGGTAAGGCCCGCGACCACGCCCGAGCCGTCGGCATTGCGCAGGCCGCGCTTGACGTTGTGCTCGACAAACAGACCTTCGTCATATGGGTCGGTCGGCAGGCCGTGGTAGAGGCTTTCGCTTTCGGGCGAAATCTGACGGCTCGCCTCATAATCCAAGACCAGGCGGCTCAGGTGATCGTCGAAGCGGTAGTAGATTTTCTTGGCGTCGTAGGCCATGCGCGCTCCTCTCCGGGCCGCATCGGGGTGGCTTGCATGGGCATGCGCGCGTCAGGCTATCCCCAGCGGCTTTCTCGCTACAGGCGGTACATAAAGTTAAAGACGTCCTCGCGCTGGATGGACACGCTGACGCCCGAAAGCTCGCCGGCCTCGGCCAGGGCCTTCTGCAGCTCAGCGAAGTCGAGCTTGGACTCGGCGGTATCGGCCAGCATGGTCATGGTGAAGATGTCCTCGATAATGGACTGCGTAATGTCGCGGATGTCGACGTTGGCCTCGCCCAGAACGCGGGTGACGCCGGCGACGATGCCGGGGCGGTTCTTGCCAAGGACGGTGATGACGATGCGGGAGGACGAGATCTCGGCCATGGGAAACCCTTTCGCGTGTTGGCGGCGCGCGCGGACGCTCCGCTACGGTACAGTGTTCATCATTGTACCTGTCTGGCGCAAAAAAGGCGCGCTCGCTGCGGCGTTACATGCCTGCAACATGAGCGTAAGGGGGAAGGCCGTACGGGGAAGAGCCGTCTGGCGCGTGTCCGGCTCGTGTTGGGTTGATTTCCGATCTCAGCCGAACACATTGAGCGGACAGGCCGTTCCCGCAGTCAGCCGAACGCCTCCGACGGCTGATTCCGAACTGGAAGCGGAGGGCATCCCCGCCCTTCGGTAGGGGATACCGCTCCGCGGCGCATGCCGCGGGCGGCGCCCCTATCGGACCACCGTGACCTCAGTTGGGATGGGCCCAGCACTGCCGCGTACTCGGTGAGCTAGAGCCAACTGTTCGTCTTCACGTCGCGTATGGCGATATTTCGGTCGTCCGGCTCGGTGATGCCGTAGCCGAACGCCTGGAGCGTCTCGATGGACTCCTGGATCCTCTGTTGGAACATGGGACCCGGATCGACCCTCGGCCCGAGGTGCCCGCGCCAAAGGCACGGCGTGGCGCGCAGCATGTTATGGATTTTGGAGATGGGCTCGATGTCGGCGTAGACGTTGAGCGTCGCCATGGCGTCCTTGTGGCCGAGGATCGATTGGAGCGCCTTGATATCGCCGCCTTGGCGGATCCACTGCGTTGCGAACGTGTGGCGAAGGCCGTGGAACGTGATCAGCTCGTCGTTGGTGCCCATGAGGCCGTTGGTCTCCGAGAACGTCTTGAACGCCCTGCGGATATAGCTTGTCGTCGCGAAGGTCGCGCCCGGCTCCGACAGGATGTAGCAGTCCCCGATCTCGACCGCCCCGGTAAGGCCGCGCAAGCGCAGCTTTCCGCAGTCGATCTCGTGGGTCTCCTTCAGGAAGGGGAGTAGGCCGACCGGGTCGATGGGGATACCCCTGGCGTCATGGGGCTTGGTGTCCTTGATGAACGAACCCATTCCCTTCGCGTACGCCACCGAGTGTCTGATCGAGATCAGGCCCGTCTCGAAATCCACATCGCACCACCGAAGGCCGCAGACCTCGCCGATTCGCATCCCCGTGTGCAGGGCGAGTACGACCGCCCTCTAATCCTCGGCGGACCAATCGAGTCCGAACTCCTTTCGGGCATCCTCTTCGCTCATGACTTCGAGAAGGTCTCCGGGTTGGCAACGAAGGGCGAGGCATAGCTGCTCGAGTGTGTTGAAGCGAATGCCGCGAATATGCCCTTTTTTAATACGGGACAGGTTCACGGGCGTGGTTCCAATCCTTTCGGCAAGTTCGTTCGAGGAAATCTTTCGCTCGGCCATGATCTTGTCGAGGCGAACAATTACGGGCATGGCGTTTCCTTACGCAATCTCGTCGGAGTCGAGGTACAGCTCTCGGGCGTACAAGAAGAGCTGGGAAAGCATGAACAGGACGATGCCGAGAACCAGAGAGGTCCAATCGAATGATGAAGCGATCTCTTGGGCGCCGACGGCCCCCTCGCCGCCAAACATCGAAACGGAGGTTTTGAGTGAGCCGGCGTAGAGGCTGGTGGCAGCTTGAACAACGAAGAGAATGCCGAGCACCTTCAAGCATGTCGCAGACCCTTTCTTGAAGGGGTCTCCGCTCTTGATCGTCCACACGAGAACGGCGCTGAGGATGGTCGTAGCGATACCGATGACGGCAGGGACCAATGTCGAGATCGCAAGGGCTGGATACGCGGGGGAGTCTGCAATTACAGGGTTGTCGAGCACTTCGATTGCTGGCTTTAAGGAGAACGCCACTTGTGCGATGGCGGTGGCGCAAAGGGTCGCAGAGGCTATCGCACATGCGATGCGGAAGGAATGAAGCCGGGGAGTGCGATTGTCGGAACTCATAATAACCTCCGAAGAATTTAAAAAACCCAGGTTACTTTTTAACAGTTTATGTTAAATTGACTTTGCCGGCAAGTAATCACAGCATGCTGCAACCGAAACCCCTCTAGATTGGAGAGGATTATGTTCAGTACTGTTAAGTCGTGTAAGCTCTTGGTTTTCCTCGGCCTCGCTCTTTGTCTGTTGCTGCCGGGAGCCCCCGCTTTTGCGGATACCCCGATGCCTCCTTCCCAGGAGAGCAGCCAGTGTGCCCTCGTTGAGCCCCTCGGGTATACGGACGACGTCGTCGATACCTACTGGAGCTACAGCTGTCCTCGCGGCGTAAGCGGGCACAGCATCTCGATGTTCAACATCTCTTACAAGACGATCTCCTACCGAAATGGCTATCGCCGATCCGCGCATCATAGGGAATCCCGCCTCGCTGCAATGTGCTCCTGTGGTGTTCTTGGCACAACTGATAAATGGCAATTTGTCTATAGCACCTACTAGATGCGAGGAAGGGCCGAGCATTTTGTTCGGCCCCTCTGTTCCGACTGGATGAGGTTAAGGTTGGCGATGAATATGCTCAAAATCTCGAAGGCGATCTTTAGGTCGCTTCTCTCCTCCAGGTCGCTCTGTGTTGTCGTTGTTGCGTTGATGGTTCTTTGTGCTCTGCCCGTCTTCAGGAGCGCGGCTGGCATCGACGGACGGGTCGAATACCTCGAGTCGGGAATAACCCGTGTTGAGCAGGAATTGTCAGCATCCTATGCGGATGCGCTTGTGAATGCGGGGGAGGACGGTGTCTATACCTCTTCATCAAGCATGCCCGCGCTTCTGTACCCTCTTGCCGCGGGACGTCTTATCTTGGCACCGCTCTCTCCCCTACTTCCGTTTCTGCAGATATCGGATGGAGAGTACACCTATTATGACGGATCGAAGGAGTACTTGCTATGGGTCGCAACGGCCGTTGCCGTCTCGTTCCTTGCCGCGCGTCTTAACAAACGTGAAAAGCTCATCATCCAGGCACCGATGGGCGAGCTGGGTAGACTTGTTGCATCGAGCGTATGGGCGAGTGTTTTTGCAATGCTTGCCGTCCTCGCCATCAATCTTCCAGGGATAATCGCCGCGCTTGTGAAGAATGGCCCGGGCTCGCCGTTCTATCCGATAGGCTACATTCAATATGCGACTCCGGTTATCAAACCGGCTTGGCTGGTGTTCGCGCAGACGGCCATCTTGCAATTCTTGGTGGCAGCGTTCATCTCGCTTGTCGTTCACCTTGCCGTGAAGATTGCCAATAACCCAACGCTTGGAATCGTGTTCGTATGTGCCCTGATGGGGGTGACGATGGTTCCCGGGTATTACGGAAGATCCATCGCTTTACGTGAGTTCGCCCTGTTGAATCCCCTTACGTATGCGAACACTGAGTTGACCGTCGGCGCCTATAGCCCGTACCCGACAACGCAGATAGTGAATCTGCCTGGACTTTGCTTCGAGCGTGGCGCGATTGCCCTCGTATGCGCAATCGGGATCGAGGTGCTGGCAATTAGCCTGCTTTGCGTTGCTGGAAAGAGCGGCTGCGCGTGCCCGATATCCCCGATTTGTCTTGAGAGAGGTTCCTTCACTGCATCGAGAACGGCAACTCGTTCGAGCGCTTGTGCCTCCGCCGTTGCATACGTAAGAACGATGGGGAAACTGCTCCTGCGTTCTCCTACCCTCGCCGTATGCGCGATTGCAATGTCGACGACGATGCTGGCCCCGGCTCTGGTCGAGATGTTTCCTGACGCTGATAACGTTTCCGCTGTTCGGTATAGGGATGGGGAGCTCCGTTCAATAGATCGGTATCTAGAGCAGAACGCTGCGAATATGGACGTCGAGGGCAAAGCGGCCCTGGAAGACATGCGGGATGCTCTTTCGGGTTTCGTGTACGCGCCTATGCCTGCGGAGGGGTTTCGAAGCCTTGCGACGTACGAGCGCGCTCGAGGTGAGCTGGGCGCGGCAGATGCGACTCTCCTGCAATCGATCGGAATCGAGCCGGAGACTCCTTCTCGTGCGGAGGCGCGCGCCCTTCTGCTTGAGTCGATCGCGAGCTTGCCGGACCCCAAGGTTTACGAGTTAAGTACGAAGATGCCCCCATTAATCCTCCTTTCGTATCTCCAGGCAGCGCTTCCCTCCTTATTTTTGCTGTTGCCCGTGGTTGTCACATCGCTCGCGTGCACCCACCTGCAGTGTCGTTCCCTTCTGGTTCTCCAGATCCCCGCAACAGCGCATGTGCGTTTTCTGACGGCTGTTGCGCTGGCTCTCCTGCTTGGCTTGGTGCTGCTTTTGGTGTCGATGGTTCCCGCTGTCGTTGTGTCCGTGATTAAGAACGGTGCGGGTGGATCGGAGTATCCCGTCGCTCTCATTCGGGCGGGAGCTTCGACAACGTCCATGGTGGGGGAGGCGGTGTTGTGCAGTATTCCGTTGCTGGTCATGGCATACGGCGTGATTTCCGTCGTCGCTGCGTTGACAGCAGCGATTAGCCGCAACCCCGTTGTCACCGGAATGGTTTGCGCGGTTCTCTTGGTGTTGGGTTCGTTGAGCGCTCATGTTGAAAGCGTGGGCATGGGCGTCGCGCTGCTGGCTCCATTCGCCTCGTTTGATCCCGCTTCCCAGGTGGGGACGATTGGGTTCCTTGGGCGAGGGACGAACGCGATGCCTTTTGGAGAGGTCGTCGGCGCATCGGGCGCTCTGCTGGTGGTCTTGGGCGCCGTATCTCCGTTGATGGTGCGCCTGAGTGTTCCAAAGATCGAAAGGGGATGATCTCGATGATTGACCTTCAAACGCTGACGATCTCTTATGGAAAGAAGGTGCTCGTAGATTCGGTGAACGCTGAGTTTGCCCCGGGTACGGTCTACGGTCTCGTCGCTCCGAACGGGCATGGAAAGACGACGTTGCTGCGTGCGATGGCAGGTTTGCCGGGTCCTCGCGTGGACGGGAGCATCGTTCTGGATGAGGTGCAGGGTACGGGTGCGAGAGAGGTCCGTTCTATGATCTTCTATGCACCTGGTGAGGGGACGCTGCTGTATCCCGGATTGCGTGCGGAAGATCACCTCAAGATGGTTTGCGATATGTGGCCGCATGCTCGCGATATCGAAGAGATAGTGGAACAAACGCAGATAGGCGAGTTCGCGAAGATGAGGATCCGCACTCTGAGCCAGGGCATGAAGCAGCAGCTTACCCTGGCGATTGCGTATGCGACGGGCGCGCGGTACCTTCTATTAGATGAGCCCATGAACGCGCTCGACCCCAGCAGGGTGGACTTGCATTCCGAGATTCTCAGGAAGCTGGCCGATTCTGGTACGTGCATCATCATGTCATCCCACATCTTGGATTCGGTCGATAGGCTGTGCGATGAGATTCTGTTTTTGAAGGATGGGAGGCTCATTAGAAGCATTCCGCAAGATGATGCTGCGCCGAAGTCTCCTGGATCCCATTTCGCAAAGCCTGCCGGACGCGCCGAGGGTGCGCTAAGCACGTATCGGCGACTCTACGAAAAGGGCGGGTAGAAATGCAAGTTAAAAATCTATGTGGCCAATATAATACCGTTGAACCCGCATATCGATACCGCCCAGCCATTCGCCTCGCCCCCATCGCACGCATCTTCATTCGGTCTGTCATTATTAATCTAACGATGCTTTGGGAAATGTAGGTGCTTCTAAATGTACTGTCGACTTCTTCTCAAACTGATCCTAAGAGACAAGGCCGTATGGATTTGTACGCTCGTTCTCGCTGCAGCCTTTTCCGTCCCCATTGCG
>CATXJW010000009.1 GCA_958370325.1 uncultured Collinsella sp.
AAGTACACCGTTGAATCGCACAGAGGGGAGGAATGCGAATCAAACTCAACAGGGCAGGCTTTTTCATCGCCTATGGCCTGCTCCGTTGCTGAATACAATATAGTTCGCCGTGGTTTACTTTCTAGTGTGAAACTACCTCACCATACCTTCTCCATAAGTTAGCTCAGGTAAACTAGAAGCACCGCAAAGGGGACAGGCACCTTTGTGGTGGTTTTGGCGCGAGCAAGCCGTTAAAGCCCGGCCGGCCAACGACAGGCGCCCAGGTCGACGTGCATGGGATCGGTAAACGTCACGCCCTCCCCCATTAAGAGCTCACGCTGAGCATCGGGGCCGCCAAACGCAAAGCCCTCGCAAATGCGGCCATCGGCAAACACCACGCGATGGCAGGGAATCTGACCAGGGCGCGGATTGCTGTGCAGCGCATAGCCCACAAAGCGCGCGCTCCGCGGACGACCGGCGAGCAGCGCCACCTGACCGTAGGTGGCGACCATCCCCTCGGGAATCTGCTCGACTACCTCGTACACCCGCTCAAAAAAGCCCTTAGATGCCATCGCACGCTCCTTTCAACCCGGTAAAGCATAAACCACCACAAAGGTGCCTGTCCCCTTTGTGGTGGTTTTGGCAGGTGGGCTAGTTAACGGGCTGGAAGAAGGCTACGGCTACGGCGCCGGGGCCTACATGGGTGCCGATGGTGGCGCCGATGGTGTGAACGGGCAGTTCGCCCTCGGTGTGGCCAGCCCACAGTGCCGCGCTGTCCTCGATATACTTCTTGAGCACCGCATCCGAAAGGCCCGTATAGCCGAGCGCCAGCGGCATGGAAAAGTCGATGCCGCCTGCCTTTTCGACCTTCTGGTTGAGCAGGTTACGTCCGTTCTTGGAACCGCGCGCCTTGCCCAGCTGCACGATCAGACCGTCCTCGGCAGCCACAACGGGCTTTACGTTGAGCAGCGTGCCCACGGCGCCGGCAGCAGCAGACAGGCGACCGCCGCGCACCAGGTACTCCAGCGTCTCGAGCAGACCAATAACCACCACGCGGTCACGGACGGCCTCGACAGCCGCCGCAACCTGAGCCGCGCCCTGGCCCTCGTCCACTAGACGCAGGGCATACTCGACCAGCACGCGCTCACCCAGGGTAACGTTATTGCTATCAACCACATACACGTCGCCGCCCGGCGCCTCGGCAAGTGCGGTACGGGCGCTCTGATTGGTCCCCGAAAGTTTGGCACCCACGGTAATAATCACCGCCTCGTCGCCGGCCTCACGTGCTTCGGCAATCGCCTGCGAAAAGGCGTACGGGTTGACCTGACCGGTCTTGGGCAGCTCGTCGCGCTCCACGAGCATCTCGTAAAAGCGCTGGTGATCGATGTCGACGCCATCCATATACACATCGGTGCCAAAGGTAACGGACAGCGGCAAGACGGACAGCGCCGGGTGCTCCGCCGGCGACATATCGCTGGCGGAATCGGTAATAATGCGGACGGACATAGCGAATCCTTTCTTGCGCAGGTCTCGCGCAGGGAATTTTGACAGCAATGTCCCGGCACGGCGTACGCGCTCAAACGGGACGATGCAGTTCTTGGCTGAAAGCTAGCGCCAGCGCGGCTCTAGATCTCGCGCAGGGTGTTGAGGATCGTGCGCAGCGACGCATACATCTGCTCGCGCTGCTCCACGCCCATAGCCTTACCGGTGGTATCGAGCACCTCGCGAATGATGCGGTCCGCCTCGCTCATGCTCTCGCCGCCTAGAGCGGTCAGGCGCACCGGAGCACGATACTTAACGGCGGCATCGCCCGAATCATCGACCTCGACGTAGCCGCCCTCCTCCAGATGCGCGAGCGTGCGCGAGACGGCGGCACGGGTCACGCCTGCCATGCGAGCCAGGTCAGCACCAGTCAGACCGTCCTTGCTGCGCTCAAGATAGTACAGGCACATAACGTCGGAGCCCTTGAGGCCCAGCCTTGCGCCCTCGGATGTCTTAATGCGCTGGATCTCCTTGTAGAGCCCGCTGATCAGTCCGACAAAGTCCTCGAAACGTGTCTCGTCGTTCTGCTGCATGGGAGACGACCGCCTTTCGCTTGCATGATGCTAACGGGTAAACATCTTAGCCGCATGCCCGAACCTCCGTACCCAAATATCCCATTTGTTAACCCATCAACATAAAAACCACCACAAAGGGGAAAGGCACCTTTGTGGTGGTTTGGGGCATCAATAGGTTCTAGGCGTCGCTACAGCTCCACGCAAGGATTGTCGCGGGTCACAAGCGTCTTAACGACAACCGTCGCTCCCAGATAGCGCTCGAGCAGCTCGGCTAAGCGATCGATCGCGGCCTGGCAATCCCCCATCCGCTCGGGCTCCACGCACTCAATCGCCAGGAACGCATCGGCCGAATCGTCGGACAGGGCCGTTCGAACGCCGTCGCGCCAGTTCCAGCAGCGGCACACGGCGCCTGCATCGTCGATATAGGCAAGCTCGCCGGGCAGCGTCGGATCATCCGCCTCCTCGCCAAGTGGCAAGAACGCGTCGCCGCCGTCTGTCACCTTCAAGCGAAGGTCTCCCTCAATCGCATGCAAATCCTCGCCTCCCACGGGCAGCGCATAGGTCAACGAAATCGTGTTGTAGATATCCACCGCCGGCGTAATATGACCGACCGGCTTGCCCTTGAGCACGCGCTTGAGCAAGTTCTCGATCGAGCAGCGGGCGCCCTTTTTGGTCTTAAACAGGCGATAGGCCTCGCGCCATGCCTTGACCGGCGCATTCTCGCTGATCGTGTCGCTGGTCAGGTGGCGCTCCGCATCGATGTTGGCACGGTCGAGCAACGCGGCGATCGCATCCACATCCTCCTGGGAAATCTGAGCCGCGGGCTTCATGCCCTTTACGACCACGACGCCGACCGCCGCCTGCGGAAACAGCTCCCAAAATGAATCCTCGGCAATAAAGCTTTTCATACGCTCTCCCTTCATTGTGCGCGCCCGAGCCCGGACACCTAAACAAATAGCGCCCTCACAGCGGCCACCTTCAAAGTCCTACGGTGCCGCCACAAGAGCGCTTACGCTGCCCCCATCCGGAGAAGGGGGCGATATGTCAGGCGTATTGTAACCCGAGTCCTTCGCCCAAGCAAAACCACCACAAAGGTGCCTGTCCCCTTTGTGGTGGATATGGACTCGCGGCGACGCTAGTGGCGGAGTCCCAACAGGCCGCGGCCGCGATGACGGGCGTCGGCGTGCACCTGAGCGTGCGGACCGGCGGCCTTGACGGAGTCGGGCAGGTGCGAGTACTTCTTCTCGAAGTTCTCCTCGAACATCACGGCCAAGTTGTGCGCCGCCTCGTCGTAGCGCGCGGTGCTCTGCCAGTACTGGCGCGGCACCAGGATGCCGGCGGGCACGCCGTGGCACGTAGTGGGAATGTCGACGTTAAAGATATCGTCGTGGACGAACTCGCTGTCCTCGATGGTGCCGTCGAGGGCGCGCGCGACCAGGGCGCGCGTGTAGGCCAGCTCAATGCGATGGCCAACGCCGTAGCCGCCGCCGATCCAGCCGGTGTTGACCAGATAGACGCGGGTGCGACCGTCGGCGATGCGCTCGCCGAGCATCTTAGCGTAGACCATGGGGTCGAGTGGCATAAACGGCTCGCCAAACAGCGAAGAGAACGTGGGCGTGGGCTCGGTGACGCCGACCTCGGTGCCGGGGATCTTGGCGGTGAAGCCCGTCACAAAGTGATACATGGCGGCGTCGGCCGTCAGGCGCGAGATGGGCGGCAGCACGCCAAAGGCATCACAGGTCAAAAACAGTACGACGCTCGGAGTGGTGCCCATGCCCTTGGTCCACGCGTTGGGGATATGCTCGACGGGATAGGCCACGCGCGTGTTGTGCGTGATCGAAATATCATCGTAATTGGGCTTGCGGCCCTCGTCGAGCACCACGTTTTCGCAGATGGCGCCAAAACGAACGGCGTTGAAGATCTCGGGCTCATGGAACGCGTCCAGGCCCTCACACTTGGCGTAGCAGCCGCCCTCGATGTTGAAGATGCCCATGTCGGACCAGCCGTGCTCGTCATCGCCGATCAGCAGGCGCGTGGGGTTGGCCGAAAGCGTGGTCTTGCCAGTGCCCGACAGACCAAAGAACACCGCGGTCTCGTGCGTGACGGGATCCATGCTGGCCGAGCAATGCATGGGCAGCACGTCGTCCTCGACGGGCAGCAGGTAATTCATGACGCTAAAGATCGACTTCTTGATCTCGCCGGAGTAGCCGGTACCCGCGACCAAAATCACGCGCTCCTGGAAATTGATGACCACGGCGGCGCTGGAGTTGAGACCCTTGATGGCGGGATCGCACTGGTAGCCCGGCGCGGCGAGCACGCAGAAGTCCGGCTCGCCGGTGCGCGCGATTTCGCGGGCGAGCGGGCGGGCGAGCATCTGCTTAATGAAGAGTGCCTGGCTGGCACGCTCACAGGCGACGAGCAATCGGCGCGTGTGGTTGCGGTCGGCACCCGCCATGCCGCGGGTAACGAACACATCGCGCTCGTTGAGATAGTCGACGATACCAGCCTTGATGGTCTCGTAGCTCTCGACGGACAGCGGGCGGTTGACGGCGCCCCAGGCGATCTTGTCGTGCACGTCGGGGGTGTCGGCGATAAAACGGTCGTTGGGCGAGCGTCCGGTACGCTCCCCTGTCTCGATCACCAGTGCGCCGTTGGAGGCCATGCGGCCTTCGTTGCGGCGGATAGCGTACTCGACGAGCTCGGCTGCCGGCAGGTCAACCAGCAGGCGGGGCTGGTTCTCGGCGGGGTCTTCGACCAGCGTAATGCCAAAGTTGGACAGAACTTCTGCAGGGGTAACACCAGGCATGGGGCCTCCTTTAAAAACGCGACACATGAACGCGGCGCGCACTTTACTCACGTAAAGCCCGTTGTACCCGATATGCAAAAACGTTTTTGCGGCAACGACGAAGCGCCCGCCCAACGGTCAAAAATCGCACGCAAGCGGCCTAGCCATTGGGGACGTTCTTAAACGACTAGTCGTTGGAGACACTCCTGAACAGGCAACAGCCAAGGAGTGTCCCCAGATGCCGGCACTTAGGGACGTTCCCAAAGTGCCGGCACATAAGGAACGTCCCCAAGTGCCGACCGCACGTTTACCGACAAATTACAGCCACCCGCCGAAATTATTGAACAACCTGCTCAAAAACACGAATGGACACCACCGCGACTATACTAGAGCGCAGTAAGAGAAAGGAACCGCCTTGAGTATCACGCCTCTCGATAGCATCCGCCGCGCCATCGCCCGCCGCAATGGCGTCGCCGACCCTGCCGTAGCGAGCAATGGCACCGCAAAAGCCCAGGGCGGACGCATCGAGAACGGCCTGTTCCCCGCCTCCCACACGGCCGAAGAGCTCGCGCGTATCCAGGAACTGAGTCAGCGCAACGCCGGCGGCCCCGACGGCAGCCAGGCCACGCGCCGTCGCCGCGAGCGCGATCGCGAGCCCGGCCCCATCCACCGCATGGTCAACGCCTGGTGGAACCGCCTGCTCGGCGCTGTCTACGGCGGCGGCTTCTCCACGCAGGAAGCCGAATACGAGGAGCACGCCACCCGCCGCGACTATCTCTGGAATACCCTGGGCACCGCCGTGTGGGGCTTCGCGTTTCCCCTGCTCACCATCGTGTCCACACAGCTTGTGGGCGCCGAGGAAGCCGGTAAGTTCTCCATCGCCTTTGTCACCGGCACGCTCATCATGATCGCGTGCAACTACGGCGTGCGCAATTTCCAGGTCTCGGATATCGACGAAACGACGTCCTTTGCCTCCTACCAGCTCAACCGTTGGCTTTGCGGAGCGCTCGCGCTGGCCTGCGGCCTCATGTACAGCAGCGCCCGCGGCTATGACGCGCAGATGGCGACGATCGGCCTGGGCGTCTACCTGTATAAGGTGATCGACGGCGTCGCCGACGTGTACGAGGGCCGCCTGCAGCAGGCCGATAAACTCTACCTGGCCGGCATGAGCCAAACGCTGCGCTCCGTCGGCGTCATCGCGGTCTTTAGCGTGGCGCTGTTCCTTACGCGCAGCATGCCCATCGCGGCCATGGCCATGGGTGTCACCGCCATCGCCTCGCTCGTGCTGGTCACCGCACCGCTCGCCCTGCTCGAGACCGAAAAATCGCGCCGCGTGAGCCTGCGCGAGGTCGGCCACCTGTTTGTCCAGTGCGCTCCGCTCTTTGGCGCACTGTTCCTGTTCAACCTCATCGAGAGCATGCCCAAGTTTGTGATGGAAGGCACGCTGGCCTACAAATACCAGCTGTACTTTAATGCCCTGTTCTTTCCGGCGCAGGCCATTTTGCTGAGCATCGGATTTGTCTATAAACCGCAGCTTTTGCGTCTGTCGAGCATTTGGGCGAATCCGCGCAAGCGCCGCCGTTTTGACTTGATTATTATTGCCGTTATGGCGCTGATCGTGGCCATCACCGGCGTGTGCGCCGCATTTATGGCAGGCCCCGGCATTCCCCTCATGAGCTTTATGTACGGCCTCAACTTTGAGCGCTACCGCACATTGGCGCTGCTGATGGTCGTCGCCGGTGGCGTAACCGCGGCCATCGATTTTATCTACGCCATTATCACGGTGCTGCGCCACGCTGGAGACGTCACCAAGATCTACCTGATCTGCTTTGCCGTGAGCGTAGTGCTCCCGGTGATCCTGATCAACCTGCTGGGCCTGATGGGCGCCGTGGTGAGCTACCTGGCGGTCATGGCCCTACTGCTGGTGTTGCTGATAATCGAGTACGCCCACATCCGCCAGCGCATCGAGCGCGACCGCAACCCATACGGCGCCTAATTCGAATCAATTTGAAGAAAAGAAACGTCGATGTTTAGGCACCGACAGCGAGCAGTCTCGAAGTGCCCCAGGTTGGCCCGAAAGAGGAGCGATGCGTACTTCTGTACGCGAGCGACGGTTTGAGCGACAAGATGGGGTGCTTCGGGGCTGCGCAGCGTCAACGTGACCGCCGTTCGGTAGAACGGCGGAACAAGGTTATTCTCCAGGCTTGATATTTGCGTAGAACTCCGCACCGTCATCCAGGCGCAGGATGCCCACGCGGCCGAACTCGGAGCCGGTGGCGGCGGCACAGTCGATGTCGATGCGGTCGGGAACGCCGGCGGTATCCTCGCCACCCAGGCGCACAATCTGTCCGCGCCCCGACTCCTCGTCGAGTCCCGCCAGGCCGCCTACCTCGCAATAACGTCCGAGCGACACCGTAGGCGTGTGGCCGCTCACCACGACCGGACCCTTGCCCTCGGCAGAAAGCAGCCCCGTCGGTGCATCCCAATAGCCATGGCGAATCCACAGCAGGTCATCGGACGACTGCACGGCAAGCATCTGCTTCAGCAGTTCGCGATCGGCGCCAACCGCCCCAGCACCATCGGCACAATCCACGTTGTGTTCAAGTAAAAACGCCCGGGCCGCCTCGGTCTCAATACCGGCATGCACCAGCAGGTACGGGCGCTCATCGGTCTCGGCCACCGCATACAGCGGCAGCCCGGCCATCCAGCGCACAAGCGCCTCGTACGCCTCAAATTCCATATCGTTAAGCTGCTCGCGCGTCGTCCAGCCACCGTTGATATCCCACGTCTCGGCATCGAGCGGGTCCTGGCCAATAATGGCATCAAGCATGATTTGCTCATGGTTACCCTTGAGCACGCGCGCGTTGGGCAGCGATCGCACCAGCTTAATAACACCGACCGGATCGGGCCCGCGATCGATCATGTCGCCCAGCACATACAGCGTATCTTCGGACGCCAGCGAAATCTTGGAGAGGGCCTCGTCAAGCGCACGCACGTGTCCGTGAGCATCAGATGTCACATAGATCGCCATGGAACGCCTTTCCCTACCTTGCGGCCGAAGCCCGGAACCGCAACTAAAACTTCAAGTTGAACTTAAACGTTACCCATTGTACTCCGTTGCAATAAAGCTGGGAAGGGCCACGCGTCGCCGACGGACGTTAGCGACCGCACACGCCGTTCACGGTGCACCGCCGGCAGCTGCTCCCCGACCAGCGTCGCACACGCCGCAGCCTCGTGTCGAAAATGCGCACGCCCGCAATCCGTCCCCATAAACCCACCACCTTTGGGTACAAATAACCGCAGACAACTGACCGTGCCACGCCAACCACCCAGGAGCGGACACTATCCATGAACCAGATACTTCTCTTTATCGGCCTCGTCATCATTTTGTGCCTGACCATCAAACCCGTCGGCAAAAAGCTCCCCTTCCCCACCCTGCTCATCTTTATCGCGCTGGGCATGCTGCTGGGTGTCAACGGCCCGGCGCACATCGACTTTAGCGACTACGCGCTTACCGAAACCGTCTGCAGCACGGCGTTGCTGTTCATCATGTTCTACGGCGGTTTTAACACCAACATCGACCGCGCCAAACCCGTCGCCGCGCCCGCAGTGCTGCTGAGCACCCTCGGCGTTATCGCCACCGCCGGCATCACGGGAGCCTTTGCGCACTTCGTACTGGGCTTCGACTGGATCGGCGGCCTGCTGCTGGGCTCGGTCGTGGCGTCGACCGATGCGGCAAGCGTCTTTAGCGTGCTGCGCGAGCACAGTCTGTCACTGAGGGACGGGACCGACTCGCTGCTCGAGGTCGAATCGGGCTCCAACGACCCCGTCGCCTACATGCTCACCGCGGTACTCGCCACCCTCGCGGCGGGTGGCAACATCGACATCCCCGTGCTACTGGCCAAGCAGATCATCCTGGGTGTGGGGCTGGGCCTTGCCATCGGCTGGACATCCAGCCGCTTGATTGAACGCGCACACGCAACGGCCGAGGGTGCGCAGACCATCTTTTTGTTCGCCGTGGCGATCGTCGCCTACGCGCTGCCGAGCTATCTGGGCGGCAACGGCTTTTTGGCCGTATACCTGGCAGGCATTGTGCTGGGTGCGAGCGACATCACCGGCAAGGTCGAGATGGCGCACTTCTTCGATACCCTCACCGAGATGGCCGAAATGACCATCTTCTTTTTGCTCGGCCTGCTCGTGACGCCCGCACGCCTGCCGCAAATGCTGCTACCGGGCCTGGCACTCATGGCGTTTATGCTCTTTGTGAGCCGCCCCATCGCCGTCGGCCTGCTGTTAGCGCCGTTTAGGACCAACCCTCGCCAGGTCGCGCTCGTAAGCTGGGCGGGCCTGCGCGGCGCGGCCTCGGTCGTATTTAGCCTCTTTGCCGTGGTGGCCGGCGTTCCCGGTGGGCACGACCTGTTTGACCTTGTCTTTGTGATTGCCGTGTCGAGCATTGTGGTGCAGGGCTCGCTGCTGCCGACGGTGGCAAAGAAGCTCGACATGATTGACGCGGAAGGCGACGTGCGCCGCACGTTTAACGATTACCGTGACGAGGACGGCATGTCGTTCGTCAAGCTCAAGGTGGGCGCTGAACATCCGTTTGCCGGTCGCTCGCTCGCCGATATTGGCAGCGCCACGGACATGCTGGTTGTCTTGGTACTGCGCGATGGCGCGCACCCGGTGTTGCCCAACGGCGATACCGTAATTGAAGAAGGCGACCTTCTGGTTATGGCCGCGCCGACGTTTGAAGAGCGTGCCGAGGTTACGCTGCGCGAGGTCACCGTGACGCCCCACGGTCGCCTGGCCGGCCAGCGCCTGCGCGATGTGCCGCAGGGCAAGCATCCCTTTATCGTCGTGATGCTCAAACGCGACGGCCAAACGATCATCCCCGACGGCAACACCCTCATATACGCCGGCGACGAAGCCGTCATCGCCACCCTGGCGTCGTAGCCGTCCCCACCCGTAAGTTGCGGTGAAATAGGGATTGAATAGACCTCTGAACAGCCATTTCAGTCTCTATTTCACCGCAACTTATTGAGGGAAAGGGGTTGAAGTTCAATCGCGGCTACCAGTCCTCGTCTGCGCCGTAGTCATCGTCCGCGTCATCGTCGACGGCAAAGTCTCGGAGGTCGAGGCCTTCGCGTTCGGCTCGGGCTAGGAGCTCTTGGGGCGACTCGTCCTCGATATCCACCACGTCGAGCATAGCGGCCGAAAAGCCCACGCCCGCCGCACTCCCTGCGCGGTCGAGTAGGCCCTCGCGCAGCTGATCGACATCGACTTCGATTTTCATGGTGAAACCTCCCGCCAAACCAGGCCCTTACTCGTCAGTGCCGAGCGCATCCACGGCAGCGACAAAAGCCTCAACCTGCTTGTCGTCCATCTGCGTGGCCAAACGGCCCACGGGTTCATCGTAGGCGAACTGCACCTTATCGATAAAGCAATCCCAAGCACGCACGTCCACACGCACGGCTACCTCGCAATACTGGCTGAGCTTTTTGAGTCCATACCAAAACGCATTCACATGGCGCGCAGGGTCCTCATCCAGCACACCATCGTAGCGACGCCCATTGAACTCGCGCATGCGTGCCACGGCAACCTCGAGCGAGTCGCCGCCCTCAGCCGAGGCCTCATCCACAAGCTCGGGAATCGCGACCTCACGCCGAACATCATGCCTGGTAGCGCCATCGTACTCGCCCACCAGCACGTCTTCGTCAAGCCAGGAATCGTAGTCTAAATAGCTCGAGCCCCGGCAAATCCCATGCGGTGAGCCAGAGCCAAACGCACAGAATAAACCGCCGTCGGCAACAACACGACGGTAGGTAGCAAACGACTTCTTAACCTGAACGAGCAACTCGGAAAGCTCCCCGGTATCGCACGCCGTCTCGCACGCAACGCATGCAAACTCGGGCAACGATACCGGCTCCACCGTGTTCCTCGCAACGCGGACGGCGCGCTCCGCCCGATATGCCTGCGCCGCCAAGCGCGCTCGCTGCGCAGCGCCGCGCACGTTGGTAAGTTCACGCTCCAACGCCACGTCACCAGCTACATCGCCAGCCATATCGCCCGTAAACCCGTCAGCACTCTGCGGTCCCGTCGCACTCAGCTCGGACTCAAACGTCGCCGTGATCATACCCGCAAGGTCCGTCGCGTCGGCGGCACAGCGCATCTGCTCCAGCTGCGTACACAGCAGGTCGGCATCCAAGGGCACGGCATCCACAACGTGCACGTCACTCAAACGCGCCACGCCCTGCAACACCAAAGCCCCCGCGGCATCGTACGCCGCACGAACCCTGGCCGTCGTATTGGCCCGCAGCTTTACCTCGATAAACGCAAGCGTCTGCTCCAAACGAGCCAGCAGCTCGGCCTTGTCCTCCATGCGCAAATAGGCAGCATAGCGGCGCTCCAACTGCAGCGGGCCCACAACACCCGCCTGCTTGCGAGCGCGTGCAAGCGCAGCGCTCTCAACGCGGCGCACGTACCCGTCAACAGCCCGCACGGCAGACTCGCGCGCAGCGTGCTCGGCAGCCTCGACACCCCTAAGCACGCCCAGCAGCTCGCGGGAGCGCGCCTTGCGCGCCAACTCCCCGCGATCATACTGCTCAAGCGCCGCCTGGCGCTTGGCCACCGATTCAAAGCCAAACAGCTCGTCGAGCAGATCACCAACAGAACGCTCGTCCGCCATGGCAAGGCCTCCTCACGCACTACGCACTAACATGTTCGCGGAACGCCCGAGCACCGGACGCCCCGCACTCCTACAGATCCAGCGCCTTCTTCGCGGCGTCAACGGAATCGCCATCCATGTAGAACACCGGGCTCAAGCCCGAGATAATCTCGGACGAAACACTCTGTAGGCCCGCGATGGCGCTCAGCGGCAAAATCACACGCTTAGCACCAGCATTTTTGGCCACGCGCATAATGTCCTCGAGCCCACGGATCTCGTCCATAGAACCCGACATGCGCAAGATTCCCGGAATCGCCAGCGCGGGCATCACCGGGCGGTTGCACGCCGCGGAGCACAGGCCCACAAACTCGGCGAGCGAAACCTCCTCGGACAGGCCCTTGCTCTGCAGGTCGTTGTAGAACAGTAGGTAGTCCTTGGAGCCAATGTGCATGCCCGGCGCCACGCGGTTCGCCAGATTCACAAAGTTGTCGAACGCGGCCTCCAGCGTATCGCGCACCGGCTTGTTAAAGGCCACGCCCTCGTGCTTAAACTTACACTCGCCGGCAACGGCCTTGTTCTCCAGCTTGTACACGGCAACCTCGCCGCCCTGCGACCTGCCCACGCCAAACACGTGGCCGGACAGCAGCGGCCCGTCGGGAATCAGCGTGTCCTCGCTCTGCTCGGGCACGCGCACCACGTGCACGTCCTGCGGGTTGTCGGCATCCATATAGCCCAGGTTGACGTCGATAAACTCGACGCCCGCCATAATCTTGAGCTGCTCCTTTACGCGGCGACGGCCCTCGATGGCGTAGTCCAGCAGCCAGCGCACGTCGTCCTTATCCATGGCCTCGTCGGGGAACAGCAGCTTGGCCAGACCGCTAAAGGTCTTGCGCACGGCAATCTCGTCGCGCTTGTTAAAGTCGCTGTTAAAGCGGAAGTACCGGTCGATATGGTGCGTAAAGTCCTTGCGGCGCATCTCCTTGCAAAACTCCGACAGGCAGTCGGTGATCAGGCCATAATGCCCGGTCAGCAGGCTCGAGCGCATCTTGGGAATCTCCCAGCCCGGCAGGTAGCAATGGATTCGGTCGAAGAAGGCCGAATCGTTGTTAAACTCCGGCGGAAACGGATCAAACAGGTGCGTGGTCTTAAGGACGTTTTGCACGGTGTCGTTGATGTTGCCCTCAAAGACCATGGAGGCATCGGCGTTAATCTGATCGCGGCCGCGCGCATAGCTGCCGCTCGCCATGTAGTCCTTCATGATCTGCACGGCGTTGGTGTCCTTAAAGCGCATGCCGGCGACCTCATCGAACGTCACGCAATCCCAGTGGCCCACCAGACCCACGCGGTCGGCCCGCATGGAGTTCATACGGCCGAACAGGTTGGCCGTGGTGGTCTGGCCACCCGAAAGCAAGATGGCGTAGGGCGAGACCTCTTTGTAGATATGGCTCTTGCCGGTGCCGCGGGGACCCAGCTCGCACAGGTTGTAGTTGCGCTCGATGAGCGGCACCATGCGCTCGATAAAGTGCAGGCGCTCTTTCTCGGAAAGCTCGCTGGGCTCATAGCCAGCGGAGCGCAGCAGCATGTTGAGCCACTCGTCGCGCGTAAAGTACTGGCGCTCGTCAATCATGGCATCCAGGTCCAGATTGGGCATCTGGATGGGCGTGAGCGACGCCACACTAAACGGAGAGTCCTCGGGTCCGCGCTTTTTGCGCTTGGCCTTGGAACGGCGCGGGGCATCGTCGCCAAAGACCTCCATGCCAAACTCGTCTTCCTCATCAACAGGATGGCGATACTCGATGCTCATAATGCACCAAATGCCACCCTGCAGAATCTTGGAATAGTCGCGCACGTACTCGGCCGGCATCACAAACGGCTCGATGGTCAGATTGGCAAACGACGCCACATAGATGTCTTTGTACTCGTCGAGCTTGGCCGTCACCTTATCGATGATGGTAAAGCGACCCAGTTCGCGAATCTTGGACTTAATGCGCTCGGACTCATCGGGACGCACGTAGTTATCGGTGAGGATCCTGCGAATGCGGTCCAGGCCCTCTGCCACGGCTTCCTCGTCATCGGTCGAGCAGTACATGCCCAGCAGATACTCCAACACAAAGGTGGGCACGTTGGCACCGCGCTTCATAAAGGCCGTCAGGTCCTTGCGCACGATCTTACCGCCAAAATGCTCGAGCAGCTTACCGTCCAGCCCGTCCATGTCGTAGCCCTCATCCTCGGGAGCCTCGGCCGCAGCCTGGTCATAGCCATCGGTCGAGGATCCGTCCTCGGCGCCCGCCGCTGCCTCAGCGGGCGCAGCAGCGACCGGCTCCGGGGCAGACGCAGCGGTCTCAGCCTCCGGGGCCTCCACGGGCGTCACATCCTCCGCAGGCGCATCCGCATCAATCGAGGGGACTTCCCACAGATCGTCGTCATGGCTATCAAACATAGGGCACACTCCTAAAAACCAAAGTCAGCAACAGGGGCAAACGAGACGGCGATGGTATACGTCTCGCGCCAAACGATCTTGCCCGACTGGGCATCACGACAAACCAGCAAATGGGACGAGCCGGACCCAAACGACACGCCCGCCTTAAGCGTAAAGCGAGCCTCGACCACACGGTCCTGCGGATTGGGCGAGGTCATGTCCGCATGCACGCGGGCAACGTCGCTCACCTCGTTGCCGGTCTCATCGGTAAACACCAGCTCGTACTCGCACGGCAGCACCTTGCCCGTAGCGGCCTCCTCCTGCAGCAACTTAATGCCAAACAGCGAGTTGGTAACGCGGCGGCTCTCGCTCAGCACGCGCAGCTTCGCAGTCTGCGTGTCGACAAATTCCTTTGAAGACGCGCTCAGGCGGCGATACCCGACCACCGGCACCACGAGCTCCTGCAGGCTCACGCCGCCATGCACGTAACGCTTGGTACCGCCGGGGCGCTTGTAGTGCACGATCCCGCGCGGGGCCAAGCCAACGTAGCCGCCACCCGGAGCCATACGATCCATGTTCATGGCCAAATACGGGCTACCGTCCGCACCGTTGGCGATATCGGCCAAGGCGTCGCCCTGAGCGACTACCGCATGGCGTTTGCCAAACAGCACTGGGTCGTCGGGCAGGTCGTTCTTGCCCAGGAACAAACATTCCGGCAGCTCGTTGGCCGTAAACAAAAAGCCATGGTCGGACGTAATCGTCACGCGGGCGCCCGGCACGTCGGTGCACACGCGCTTGGCGATCGAGACCAGCTCGTCCACGCTCTCGGCGCACGCATCGAACACGTCGCTTTCGGTGGCGAGTTTCTCCCCCGTCGCGTCGATCTTGTTGTGATACAGGTACACGATCTCGCTGGACTTGAGCAGTTCCTTGCGTTCGACGGCAGACATGTCCAGATACACCGCGGCACTCAAGGCGCGACCCGCAGGCGCGGCCTTCTGCAGCACCGCCTGGCGCTCGACCGTAGAACCCGTGGGCATGCCATCGAGCAGCACGGCGCCAGTTTCCATGTTGAGCGTCATGGCCTGATGCGGCAACAGCGCCGGCATGCCCATCTCGGTAATAGAGGGAAACATCGCCTGCACGCTGCCCATACGCACCTCGCCGCCGCGCTCGCGCTCCAAAGCGGCAGCCACGTCCTGCGCCACCTCGTACCGCAGCGCATCGCTAATCAGGACCACCTTGGCCTTAGCGCTGCCGGTATATGTGGGCAGCGTCTCCCAATAGAACAGGTCTTGGCGAGCGATACCCTCAACATAGCCGGCATCGCGCCACTGCGCCTGAGCGGCATTGGCCCAGCACGCGTTGCTCTCGGTCAGATACCAGTTAACGTAGTTATTCTCGGCCCATTCGACCGCGCGTCGCTCGGGCTCCTCCAACAGGTCGACGCCGCGCAGCTTGCAGCGCTCGTTAGCCTGACGCAGCGCGCGATATGCCGCATCCATGCGCCACCAATCTGTGGTATAGGCCTCCCACACCTCGGCCGCCTGGGCAATGTGGAATCCGCCCGCATGGTCGCGCTTAAAGGCCGCCATGTCGGCCAGCGCCAAAAGCACCTGGTAATAGCAGGCAACATCGTCGTACCAGCACAGGTCGCGACGGGCCGCGGCAACACGACGAGCCTCGTCAACGCGATCGGCGCCCTGCGCCAGCGAGGTGAGCAGGTCGCTCAAAATGGCCTCGTCAACGCACGGGAATACATCCAGGCGCAGCAGATCGTCGGTAGGCAGAGCACCAAACACATGGCGCAGGCCGCACGCGTCCTGGACCAGCTCGCAAATCTCGCGCAGATCATCAGACGCCGCAGCATCGCCCGCCCATTCGCGGACAACGGCAATGCAATACGGCGCATAGGCAGGCGCAATATGATTGGAGAGCTTTTGCAGCGCGGAGGCCGGCACCAACGAGGCCGCGGCCGTCAGCAGCACATGGGCGGCAAAATCCTGCAGCGAATCGCGCTCGAACAGCGCACCCTCAAAGCCCGTGCGCTGACGCAAAAAGGCAGCAAGGCTGTCGGCGGCCTCAAACTTTTGTGCCAGCTCCGACAGCGCCTCCGGGCCATCGTGCAGCAGCTTAGTCAGGCACGCACGCACAATAAACGGCATGGTGGCAGCACTGGGGTCCGAACCGCCAAACATGGCAGCCAGCAGGCCCAGCTCAACATCGGCCGCGCACGCGGGCGCGGGCATGCACTTAGAAAACTTGGCAACGCGGCCCTTAGCGGCAAAGAACGACTTGTGCGCCTGCAAAGCCTTGCGAATATCCCTCGCGTTGGAGGCGCCCAGCTGATCGGCCAGCAGCGACAGATAGTCCGCCGAGAACTGATCGGCGTACAGCTCAACATCGGCCAGCCAATCGCCCTCAAGTCCACCACGCCCCTGTTGGCGATACACCAGCATGTCGCTCGTGGTGTCCTCGCGGGCGATAAGGCGCTTGACCTCAAACATATGCCCGTCGCAAGCTTCCACAAAGCGCACCGGACGCGGCAGGCGCTGCTCTACCGCTTCGCCAAAGCCGCCCTCGGCAAGCTCGGCAAACGTGGCGGCAAACTCGCCCTCCGCGTCGTGCCACACCACCACGCGGCGCTCGCGGCAATCGGGCAGCGGCTGTTCAAAGCGCGCCGCCAGCTCTTCAATTACATCGAACTTTGCCATCTAACAATCCCACTGTCATACCGGTCAAAACAATTCGCGTAACGCGTAATCACGTGTGCATTATTTTATCTTTGCCAGCACATCCTGGAACTTGGCATAGTTGACCTTAACGCCGTCGTCCAGATCGATCTTGATCATCTGGTCGGCCAGGTGATGCAGCTTTTCCTCGTAGGCAACGGTCTCGGTCAGCTGATCCTTGAGCTTTTTGATGCGCTTAGTCAGCGCGACCTTCTCGCCGCGCTCCGCCGTGGCCAGCGCGTCCTCGGCGTCAGCGATCTGCGAGCGATAGCGCTCCTGCTGCTCGTGCACATAGTCGGTACGGATGCGCGCCAGCAGATCGGGCGTATAGCGGTGCATGTAGACCAGGGCCATAAAGCCGTTCTTTTTGCCCGAGTCGAACAGCCAGTAGATGGGACGTTTCTTGTAGGTCTGGCAGTGATCCTTAAAGAAGTCCTTCAAAAAGTAGGTGCGGATCACCTCGCGCGAGGTGCCCTTGCCGCCGAGCGCCTCGGCAATAAAGGCCAGGTTCTGCTCGAGCGTCTCCTCGCCATATACAGCGCGCACAAAGTCGATAAAGTAGCGCACGATGTCGTCGTCAAAGTACTCGTCGTCGGTAATGGGCAGCACGTTGTCGCCATCGGGCATAAAAGTCACGTGATCGGGATCGGGCATCTTGGCCAGGTAGTCGTTGACCGTGGCGCCCTGGTCGGCCAGGACCAGGCCGTCGACATCGAGCGAGTAGCGGCCAAACATGCAGCCCACGGCATAGCTTATGAGCGAGGTGATCTCGTCGCGCTTGGTGCGCACGTACTTGTTGCCCTTGTAGCTCTCGGGGATCTCGTCGGCGGTATCGAAGATGCGCGCCACCGATACGTACTTGTCCTCGACCTCGATGGGCACCTCGCCCTCCATGTTGTAGATCTTGGCAAAGATTCGGTTGAGCTCTTCCTCGTTAGCGCGAAGCTGCTCAAAGCGAGCATTGACCTCGGCTTTGCGAGTCTCGTATTTATCGGCGAGCAACGTTGCCATATCCCTATCCCATCCAATCAGGACCGATTTAAAGCCCAATAAAACTAGCTAAGTCAACATAGACAAGTCTACCCGACAGCAAAGCTTATAGCGCCCTATGCAGAGCATTCTCAGGCACCATTTTGAGAGTACGCCCATTACAGGCGAACCCCGCTTTGCAGCCAATATGTATTAACTTACTCCACCAGCTCCACCATTTGTTGAGCAACAAGTGCGAGCGGTAGCCATAACGCCACGACCGCAGCAAGCGGTTCAAAGCAACACGAACGAGCGCGTCCCCACCATCTCATGCCAAAAGTCTGTCGTTATCCTAAAACCGCAGGCAGATTGACGAACATGTGTTTGGTCATTATAATTTCTACTTGAATAGACTCCTCGTCTCGTGGTATAAATGGTTTGCGTTCCTTTATGGAGGGCAGTCAAGGGCCGGGGGATCCCCCCGGCATTTTTGTTTTTAGGGAGACTGCATCATGAAGGAGCTTTCCGTCTTCGTCGACGAATCAGGCAACTACGGAGGGCAAAGCGCTAAATACTATCTCGTCACTCTTGTCTTCCATGACCAGTCGGCACCAGTTGTTGAAATCATCGAGAGATACGAGCGCGCGCTTAGAGAACGTGGACTTCCCGATATCCCCTTACACATGAATCCCCTGATGCACGGCAACGAATCCTACGGAGCCATGAGCACTCGCTTGCGCAGTCGCCTTCTGGCGAGTTTTGCAACTTTTGCCAACAAATGCCCCGTCACATACATAACGTTCAGTTACCAAAGAAACAAGTTCAAAAGCGATGCGACCATGTTCGCAAGAATGCGTCGCGACTTGATCCTCTTTTTGTTCGACAGACTTCAGCCCTTCCAAAGCTATGACGCTGTCAAAATCTATTACGATAACGGACAAAACGAGGTAACAGCCGTCCTTCACGCTGCATTCGAATACGTTCTTGGAAAGCAAGCGGTCATTTACAAAGAATGTGATCCGAAGCACTTCAGGCTTCAGCAAATTGCTGACTATATCTGCGAAATCGAACTGGCACAAATTAAATTCGGAAACTCCGAGCAATCAAATACCGAGCAAATCTTCTTTGGAAACTATCGTGATTTCAAGAAAAATCATCTTAGAAAGATTCGGGCGAAACGTCTCGCGTAGACCCAGCGCACAGCTTCTGCTATAAAGATATCGGTACCCTCGAATAGAGGGACCTCCAAGAGCCGGGGGCTTCCCTCCGGCAAGAGCCGGGGGATGTCCCCCGGCATTTTTTATGCGTTGGCATATTGTTGGCTCGACATAAAAACAGGGGGCATCCCTTGGAGAGGCGCCACCTTGCGAACCGGATTATAGAATTGAAATCAGCAGGGCAAACATACCTATTCCAGCAAAAACAACCGAAATAATAACTAATACCATTGATATGCAAAGCAACCAATGCATGCTGCTGTGTTTCCTGTTAAAGGCCTCAAACTGACCATCCAAGGCGCTACAGTAAACATCAAGCACGTCCAATGCGGTAATGGGATTCTCCTCATCACGAGCTTGACGCCAGGCATTAGAAAAATGGTCGTATTGGCTCACCGGAGATTTCAATAGCTGAGCCTTCCGAAGGACCAGGGAAAGCAAGGTCAGCACCAAGGCGACTAATAACGGAAATAAGAGCATAAAATAAACAAGGAAAATAATCCTTGACCAATGAATGCCGCATTCCTTATGAAGCTCAAGTAGCACCTGAATTGGGGTCAAATATGCTACAGAAAGAATAGTGATGCATACGAGCAGTTGCTCCGCAACACCCTTTAAGCTCGCATCACGATCTCTTTCTGTCTGAAGTGACATTTCTGCAACAGAAGCAACTAGTTCGCATAGTTCCTTTTCGCCAACACCAGTCTCCCTATCATCCCTAGAACAATCCTGCTGTTTTTGCCGTTTGTTTTTCTTACTCATGTTTTTCCTCTCCGTCAGGCTTTGAGGCAGAAGAGCCGTGATCGGTAAGGGTGAAATAGCCCGATCGCGTCCTTGCGCGACCAAGGGGATTGCCGCCCTCAAGATGCCCTTTACTAGAACGGATATCGGCTTGTTTGGCTTTTTTCTTCTTCTTTTCCTGCTTACCAGACATAATCAGTAATCCTCACTGCTCAAAACTCCTATATCAATGGATGACGCTTGAAATTCCAGGAGGTTTCAAACGAATCCCAATCGAGCCTGGAAACCAATACACACTCATTCGTTATTGCATCAATTTCAGCGCCATCCTCATTTGTAGCATCCAAATAAGGCAGCTTTGCGATGTCCCCTGCATTGCAATGTAGCGTGGGAGAAATAAACTTAAGAAAACTTTCTGCCGATGATGAGTTTAGAAAGCCCGCTATTCTACAAAGAAGGTCCTTCTTGGGAAAAGCGCTTATGCCGACATGGTCGAACATTAAGCCCGGCCCATTTAAACGAAATGAATTTCCTCCGCTCGTTATATCGCTCCAAGAAACAGATTCCTCCCCTTGCAATGAGAGGTTCACAGGCCGATATCCAGGCAATTCCGACATTCTTGCTTGAGCGTCGCCGTCAAAATTCATTACATTTTCTAGATTTCCGTACCACTTCCTATATGCGCCCCCCTTGTTGCACAAAAACCAAGACGCTCCTAAAGAATCGGTTCGTCCAGTTTTCGACAGACAACATTCCCACCAGAAGTGAATATAATCATCATTATTGCCAGTCGTAATCCCGGCCTTCGGATTTGCCACCGAACTAAGCAGTTCTCCATTTTGATATGAAGAAAGAGCACCCGATCCAGCCCAGTAGGCTATGGGGGTGCCGGGGATCTGCTTGAAGGTCTCGGCGTCGCGGCGGTAGAACCGGCCGCAGCCGGGGTTGCCGATCGCCTCAAGGGCCTTCTGGCGCTTGGCATCGCTGCCGTTGATGTCGACGAGGCGCACGTAGGCGCCCTCACACGCCGCGCGGCCGTTGTAGACGACGTCGGCCGTGACGTTGACGACCTCGCCGCCGATGGCGTCGAACGCGCGGGGGCCCAGGTGAAGCATGGACAGGATCGACTTGGACCCGATGAGCGAGGAGCGCATCTTCTCGAAGCTGCCCAGGAACATCCAGCTCTGCATGGTGATCATGGCCGCGTAACCGCGGTCCTTCGCCAGGCTGAACCCGCGCTCGATGAAGCACGTGCACAGGTCGCTCTTGACGTCGGGGTAGTTCCTCTTGACCCACTTGGACATGAAGGGGCCGAAGCTGGAGCTGCCCATGTAGGGCGGGTTGGCCACCACGCATTCGTGGCGGCGGTAAAGCACCTCGCAGGTATCGAGGGCGCGCTGGAGCCGCTCCCTCGAGCTGCTGCCGAACAGACCGCCGTCGCCGGTGAGGTCGATGGCCTCGCGGATCGCGGCGAGGTCGTCCTCGCCCGGGGCGAGCAGCGAGCCCGCCTCGTCCAGGTGCGCCAGGGCGTCGAGGAGGCCCTTCCTCTTCTCGAGCGCGCTGCCGTGCGGCACGTCGCCCTCCCCCAGCGCGACCGGCGCGAGCACGGCGATGTCGGCCTGCACGCCGCGGCCGAAGAAGCGGCGGTCCATGCCGCGGGCGCACATGGCCAGGGCGAGGCGCGCGATCTGGGCGGCGCGGGGGTCGATCTCCATGCCGTGCAGGTTCTTGGACAGGACGAGCCCGGGGATCTCGCGCTCGCGGTAGCCGCGCTCCAGGTACATCTTGGAAAGCAGCTCGAAGGCGTAGACCAGGATGTGGCCCGAGCCGCAGGCCGGGTCGCACAGGGAGATGTCCTCGGGGCCGCATATTTGAATGAAGTCCTCGTGCGCCTCATCGGGCGAGATGTAGTACTCCATCTCGCCGCGCAGGGGGCTTCCGGGGTTGTTGAGCATCCACAGGCGCCCCAGCGAGTTCTGCACCATGTAGCGCACGATCCAGTCGGGCGTGAACAGCTGGGTCGCCGGGCCTATGGTGTCGGGGGCCTCCTTGGCCCTGGAGGCGAAGAAGGCGTCCTTGACCTCGGAGTTGTAGTACTGGTACATCCAGCCCAAGATTTGAACGTCATCCCAACCATCCTCGGGGATGTCCGTCACCATGCGGCCGATGACGCCGTCGGGGTCCATGAGGTTGGCAGGCAGGAGGAGCGCCATGCAGGCGTCCACGGGCTGGAACACGCCGGGCAGGCACCCGGAGAGCTCGGCGCACTGGGCCAGGAACAGGTAGCGGAACAGCGGCCCGTCCTCGCCGGCCTGCTTGAGCTCGGCTATGCGGGCGGGGTCCGCCCCCTCGATCTCCACGTCGAGCGCCTCGTCCGCGGCCTGGCTGCCCAGCTCCCAGGAGCCGTCGGCGGCGGGGCGGGTGAACATGCGCGCGCGGGAGGGCAGGAAGTCGTGGACCTCCATGTAGCGCACGGCGGCGATGCGGTTGAACCAGGTGTAGGCGGCGCGGTCGCGCAGGTGTGCAAAGCCCTCCTCGGCGCCGGCGCGCAGCAGGGCGTCGCGCCACCCGGTCTCCTCCGGGGACAGGGCTCGCCCGCCCACCGCCGTCGCGCCGGCGGGCTCGGCGCCCCCGGCCACGCCGTAGAGCCTCATGCGGGCCTCGACGCCGGCGAGGAGCTCGTTGCGGGCCCAGATGCAGTAGTTCTTGATGGCGGTATCGTTCATGGCGGTCTACCCTTCCCCGGTGGCTCTTGGTTAGCTCAGGCGGATGGCGTCATTGCCCTGCAGCTCGGCAAGCAGACGCACCCGGAGCTGGCCAAGGTAGGCATCGATGTCGCTTTCGCTCTCCAGCTTTTTGCGTTCGCCCAGGTCGGCCAAGCGTAGCTTTTTAATCCTCTTGAGAGCAGGAGCGGGTGCAGGCTCGACGGTCGCCGAAGCATCGTTGCTCGGGTCTTTGATCGTAGTAACGGTCTCACCGTTGGGCGTGACTTCTACGCGTCGGCTCTCGCGCTGTTGGCGGGCCTTCTCCTCGTCGATAGCTTTTTCGATGTTCTCGCACGCACGGTCGCAATATTCAATCAGCTGCTGCTTGAGCGCAGCCAGCTCACTGGCCTTGGTGGCGCTGTGCACACGGCCCTCAAACGACTTTGCCATGCGGCCGGCGTTCTCGATAGCGCGCTCGGCAAGCTTGGCATAGCCGTCCTGGCTCTGGGCATATTCGTGCACCTGGGCCATCTGCGCGGAAATGTTATCGAGCATTTCCTTGCGCTTGGCATCGACCATCTGCCTGTGGGCAGCCATGACCGGCTCCATCAGATCGTGGAGCTCACGCACCTCGCGGTACGGACGCGGGTTCTTCAAAATCTGCTCAATGCGCTTGTTAGCCTCGACCGCCTGGGCGTTAGAGTCCATGTAGAAGCCCTCGTCCTTCATAAGGCCCATAAACGCAACGGCCTTATCAAAGACGGGCTTTTGGCTCTCAAAGAAGAACACGACCTGGTCGTAGTCCTCTTTCCAATCATCCAGATCATCCTGCGCCTTTACAAAGGCATTGAAGAGCGTCTGGGCGTCGTTCTGGTTGTCCAGCAGGCGCGTGGTCAGTTTAATGCCATCTTCCAGCACCTTTAGGCCCGGATACGGATAGGCCGGGGCCAGACCCGTAAAGTTGTTGTTCGTGAGTTCCACGCACTCGTTCTTGTAGCCCGTAAGCGTTTCGACCACGGTGTCGGTAAGCTCGTCCTCGTTGGAAATGTCGCGCTTGGCATCGAAGGTCTCGCGCAGCACCCTGTTGACCTTCTTGATGAGCTCGTCGCTCATCTTAACGCGCTCGCGCACCTGGGCCTTGTCGGCGTCCTTGCGCAGGAAGGTAGCCATGCGCGGGTCTGCGGGGGCAACATTGGCGCCGGCAGCCGCAATGGTCGCGCGCTGCGAAACCACCAGCTGCGCCACCACGTTGGCAATATCGATCTCGCGCCAGCCATAGGGAGCGTTTTGAAACTTGCGCTGCAGGTCACCCATGGTCGTGTTAAGCGACATACGCGTCTGCAGATGCAAATAGTCCGCAACCTCCTTCTCGGCGCGGGCGTTGCTAGAGCTCTGGCCGTCGAGCGCCATCTGGTTGGCACCGCGCAGCGTGGCGCGAATGTCGTCATCGGTCTTGGCGGGGTCGGCAATGTAGTCGGCCTTGGTAAAGATAGCGTCCGTCAGCTTGGACAGGGCCTGGTCAAACACGTCGGCGGGCTTGGTGGCGCGAATGTTAACCATGGAGCCGTTCACGGCCACGCGGGCGTGCAGCACGGCCTCCTTCAGCAGCTCGGCCGCCTCACGCTCGGCATACGAGGCCTCTTTCATCTTTGCCTGGATGATCTGCTGGGTCGAAAGCGGCAGGGCCTCGGTATTGATGGTCTTGCGGTACTTGCGAATCTTGGCCGCATTCTGCAGGTCGTCAAAGTAGTCGACGTCGTCGGCAAGTATCACCAGCGCGATATTGGCAGACTTAACGGCGAGCTCGGCGTCGTCGGCGCGCGAAAGATCATCTGCCACCGTGACTACGTTAAGCTTCATGCCGCCCTGGGCAACACCATAGACCGAGTCGTCAACATAGCGGTCGAAGGGAAAATCGTTGGCGCCCACGCGCAGCTTGGTAGCCCTATAGACTCCTTCGAAGAGCGACTTTTTAATGCCCTCGATAATCAAGGCAGCATCCACCGGCGTCTCGCTAATGGCGCGTGAGATATCCTGCTCCTCGTCGGTGAGGAAGTTGTACGCATCGCCCTGACGCGCCACGTAGTTTTCGCGCACCAGGCGGTCGAGCGACTCCTTAACGCGGTCCTTAAGGGCAGCCTTGTCCACGTCCATGCCGTCAACCATAAGGATGGAGATGTTCTCGACGTTGGACTTGATGTAGTCGATATAGCGGATCAGATACAGCAGCTTTAGGACCTTAACGTCCTCGGCCTTAAGGCCACGGCCATCCTCGGCCGCACGCTCGGCACGCGTGACCACCTGGATCACGCCGTGCTCCAGATCCTTGGCAATAGTATCGAAGAAGCGCCAGAAGGGCACCAGGGCGCCCACCTCTTGGTCCTGAATGGCCTGGGCCGATTCCTGGAAGGCCGAAAGCATGGAGCGCTCGCCCGTGGACATGTGCTTTGCCTTGACGCCGTGCTTGCGCACCTCGGTCATAACGTCGGGCAGCACCTTAAACTGGTAGTTCACAAACGGGTAGCTATCCGTAAAGTCCTTGCGGCTGGCATAGCCAATTAGGTCGCCGCGCGAGCCGTCAAATGAGAACACGTTTTTGAGCACGGTGCTCTGGGCCTCATAGTCCTGCTGGAGCTTTGCCGAGGCGGCATCGTTCTTTTGCAGCACACGGCGCTGGATGACCTCGTCCACGCTGGAGCTGGAGAGCGAAAGGCGCGTGTTAAAGCGGCCCTGAATCTTGGAGAAGTCGTCGCCCACGATCATGGCGACCTCGTCGATGGCCTCCTGGCTGGTCACCATGACCCACACGCGGCCACCGCAACGGCCGTGCGCGAGGTGTCGCCCTCTTTCCACTGGCCACCCTTGCTGTCGATGTTAAACAGGATCGCCTCGGTGGGAACCTCGCAGCAACGACGAACCCTGGCAGCCACGATGGGGTCGGAAATCTTGCCATCAAAGTAATCGACGGCGCGCTTGCCGGCAATCTCATCGTTTTGCAGCAGATACGAGAGCATCTTGAGGAAGTGCGATTTACCGGAGCCAAAGAAGCCGCTGATCCACACGCCCATGTTGTCGGTAGGAACGTCGAGCGCCTTATCGTACGCCTCGAAGAAGTGCGCAAAATGACCCTGCAGCTCACGCGTCACCACGTACTCGTCGAGCTCCTGGCGCACCGATTCGTCGCTGGCGTCCTGCACCTTGACGACGCCGTTAATGGAACGGTTGATGTCCTTGGAAAACAGGTCTTGGATGATCATCTGTCGCTCCTAAGAAATATCGAACGCGCGATAGTAGTTGCTGGCGTTCTCTTTGTTGAACAACTTGAGTTGGCGGCCATCAAAGCTGCCGGGATACATGACAACGACGGGCACGGTGCCAAAATCGGCAAGCATGTCGTTGAGCAGGTTATGCACACGCAGCAGCGGAAAGACCTCGCCCACACCCGTGAGCAAGATCACGTCGCCGGGCTGATGTGGCTGGGTATGCTCCAAGAGGTACTGGGCAAAGCTCTTGGAGCTGCAGGGCTTCTGGAGCTCTTTGATCTGGGCCTCGGAGCCGACCTTTGCCTCACGCCGAGGAATCGCACGCAAGATTCGGCGCTGCTCGCAGATATCGAGCATCACGTCGTACAGGTTAAAGACCTGCAGATTACACGGCAGCTTGCCGGCCTGGGCGTCCGCTTTGAGCTCGTCCACGTAGGCACGGCACTCAAACTCCAGCGAGGGATCGTAGCAAAACGTGTAGAAGCCGATCTCGTTACCGATGCCCTTGTTGGCCAAGAAGTCCTGGTCTTGCAGGCGCTCGCGTAGTGCCTCGCGGCGATGGTCAAAGTCCTCATGGATGCGCTCGGCGCGGTTGCGCGGACGAATATGCGGCTGGTTTATTGCCATGTCTACATCACCTGCCCGGTAAGTGCGGCCAGCGCGTCCATGTCGCCCAGGTCGCGGATAGCCTGCTCTACATCGGGGTCGAGCAGCAGGGGCTGGAGCGTATCGGTGCGCTGCGATGCCTTAAAACCGGCGCTACGCAGAATCTGACGCAGGGTGCTCTTAATGCGCTCCAGCGTGGCGTCCGACCATTTGACGGCCTCGGCATGCTCAACCTGAAAACGGGTGACAAACGCGTTGAGGTCAATGTCGGTAAAGGTGTAGTCGAAGCTGGCCATGCGCTCGCCAATTTCAACTTGAATGAGCTCACGGACCATGGTGTAGCGACACATCATGGCAAACAGGTTGGCCTGGGCCGCCTGGTCGGGCATGCCGTTGGCGATCAGGTCCATAATGCGCGCGACCGCTTGGTCGGCAGCATCTTTGTCGATACCGCGGGCAGCGCACTGCGTCTCGTCGAGCGCTACGGCATCAAAGCGGCGAAGACACACGCGGGCGCGATCAACGAGCATTCGCTCGGTGGGATACTGAAACAGGTTGTCGTGCTTAACGCGCGCGATGATCTCGTCGTCGCTCACGCCCTCTAGGCGCAACGCAGCGACGATACGCATCTCGGGCAGCAAAAACTGCTCGCGCGTGAGCACGCCTCCCAGCGATATTTTGTCGGTGTTATCCATAGGACACACTCCAAGGGTTCGGGCCTTTTTATTCGCATCGGGGCGATGCAAACATGCCTTCCAATGATACCGTTTAAGTACGGGGTCGTGACGAGCGTTCATGCAGCAGCTCCTTGAGCGCCTGCAGGGACGTAGCGCGGGTCTCGGCGTAGGCAAGTCGTGCGTCGCTCAGCTGCTTGTCGAGCTGATCGATCTGGCCGCTCATTTCCTTAATCTGCTTGCCGATTTCTTCAATCCTGGTAAACGCTTCCCAGTTGCGCTCGCCGGAAAGCTTTTGATACTCCCGACGTAATACCAGCAGCTGGGTAAGCAGGGCTTCGCGCGACCTATCGAGTTCTTCCATCTTGTCGCGCGCAGTCTTTACCTCCCGCGCAATGCGCATCTTTTCCTGCTCCTTCGCCGAGGGCTCGGGAGCAGGCTCCGATGCAGGTTCTGGCGTTTGCGCGGGCTCGGGCTCAGGCTCGGGCTCAGAAGAATCCTCAGGCCCAGACGCTGCTTCGGGCTCGGGCTCAGGCTCAGACTCAGGCACAGGTTCCACTTCGGGCCCGGGCTCCACCTGGGGCTCAACAACCGACCCTGCCTCGGGCTCCACAGGCAGCGGATCATCCATCTCCAAAAACGCGCAGATTCCCGGCTCCGTCGCTGGCCTTGCCTCGAGCACTGTGGCAACCACGCTGCTGCTCAGCATCGCGCTCTGCGAGCAAAGTACCGCTCGAAAGCGCCGCATAAGAAAGCCAAACCCGGAAATCTGCTGCGCCAGGCGCTCGTCATAGGAAACGCGGACCTCGCTTTCACTCGTCTGCCGCACCGAAAGCCAATCGCCCACGCACATGAACTGCACCAGCGTGATAGGCGTCAGGTCGCCTTCAAAGAGCAACTGCAGGCGGGGCGAAACATCGTCGCGGGGAACAACCAACTCAGCATGTTTCTCGAGCTCCACGAGCGTGGTGCCGACGTACTGGCACAAATCGATGTTGCTCGGAACATCCGTAAAATGTTCGCGCGCACGGCTTAGGAGCCACTCGCTTTTGTCCGCGTTGATACGAACGCGCTTAAGAACATGCGACGACCCGTCCCAGGTAACATCGGAATGCTCCAAAAACAGCCAGCCGTCGCAAAACAGCTCCATAACAAAGATGGGAAAGGCTTTCTGCATCGTTACATCTCCTTGGGTTCTTGCATATCGTCCGCGATGCTTTGGTCGCTAACCTCGCTCCGCTGGCCCTCGTCGTCAAACAGCCCCTTAAACACCAGTTCCAGATCGCGCTCGTCGGTATAGCCGGGCTCCAGCGTGCCGCGGTCGATCGAGTCGAGCATGACCTGCTCCTTGTACTGCAGACGCTCGTAAATGTTGCGGTCAAGCGACCACGGTCCGTCGCGGCGCTCGTACACGGCGCGCAGGTAGTGGTACTGCGTGTATTGCTCCTGAGACAGGCCCAGGCGGTGAATGCGATCCTTGGACTGCAGCAGGTGCACCAGGTTGTAGCTGCACTCAAAATAGACGGCGTCGTGACATACTCCATGGAGCGAGACCGACTCGGCTAGCGTATGCGGGTTGGTGACAAGCACGCTCGTCTCCCCTGCCTTAAACGAATCGATGACGCGGGCGCGCACGGGCATGTCGGTGCCGCCGCTAATGGCACGGGCCGTAATGCCACGCTCGTGCAGCTCGTGCACCACGTTGCGAATGCTGCGCTTAAAGATGCACCACACGATGACCGACTTGCCCTGGGTCACCAGCGATTCGACCAGGTCCAGGCAGGCCGTCATCTTAGCCGTCGGCCGGTCGTCCACCTGCAGGCCTTCCAGCGCTTTGCCTGCACCCGTCTGCACTTCACCGTCAAACAAGTCGGCATAATCGCCGGCGCTCAGGTCCTCGGCCAGCATGCGCGGGTCGGACGAAAGCTGCAGCAGGCGAATGATCATCTCGAACGGCTCGCCCGAAAGCGTACGAAGCACCTTTTGGAACAGCTGCTGCTCCCAGCGTTCCACCGGCACATCGACCAGATGGTCCTCGTTGGCCTGGGGCACGCCCAGCTGATGCTTGTTCGTACGACAAAAGAACGGCGCGATGGACTCGTTGATGTGTTCAACGTCATCCTCGCTCGTCGACTTAAGGGCATTGGCGCTCATGCCAAAGTACCAGTTGTAGTCGCGCGGCCACAGGCAATGGAGCAGGTTGTACAGGTCCTCAAACGAGTTGGGGATCGGCGTACCGGTAAGCGCGATAAAATACGGCGCCGCCGCGGCAATCTGCACCGCACTCGCCGCGCGCTTGCCGCCCACACGCTTCACCTTGTGGACTTCGTCAAACACCACCAGGGCGCGATCGGCCGCAATGCGTGCGGCCGCCTCCCCCAGCGCGACCGACTCGTAGTTGAGCAGGATCATGTCGTAGCGCTTGTAGTCAAACAGCAGAGTGCTGTACTTGTCGCGCGTGGAACGGCCGCGAAACTCGGGGTCGTGGAAGCACAGCGAACGCAGCGGACGGTCGGCTCCAAAGCACGCTGCCCACTCGTCGCGCCACGAACCAAAAGCATTTTTGGGCGAAAGCACGATGATGCGGTCGACCAGGTCGCGCTCGCGCAGGTAGGCAAAGGTGCCCAGGACCGACGCCGTCTTGCCCGAACCGGGAACGGAGAAGTTGGCGCTGCGGCCCATGGCACTCATAAAGAACGCGTCCCACAGCTGGCGGTCCTTGAGCGGGCGCTGCATCAGGGTGTCCTCAGCGCGGCGGAACTCATCAAAGCGATCGGCCACCGACTCGTCGTGCGCCTTGATCAGCAGACCCACGCGCGCCTTCTCGCGCAGATAGTCCTCACGCGCCGTAAGGCCTCGCAGCAGGTCCGGGTCCACCTGGCACTCCACGCCAAAGCTTGCCGCCCGCTGCAGCAGCTCGACGACGCGCTTGGCGCCCGGGTCGTCAATCGCCAGCGAAAAGAGCACGTCCGTCTCTCGATAGCTCGGCGCATAGCGGCGCAACGCCGAAAGCCGAATCTTCCAGACCGGCTCGCGGCGCAGCTGCTCAACCGTCATGTCGAGCGGCACGACGGAAATGCCGTCGCTATACGAGAGGCGCAGCTTCATTTAGGCTTCCTCGCCGCCCATCCTGTACGAGATCTTGTCCTTGATCATATGCACCCTCGCCTCGAGTTTGGCGACCTCGGCGGCGATATTGGCAATCTCGTCCGCAGGCAGCAAGCCAAAGGTGGACTCCTCCACTTGGTCGAGGTCCTTGATGGCGCGAATGATCGAAAGCGAGGGCGACTTGAGGGCCTTCGTCATCTTGGTGGTGTTTTCGGCAGACTCCATGACCTCGCGGAAAGCCGTCGACAATTGGGCATCGTCGCGGATCTCGGCGATGTCGGTCGAGGTTACGATCTCTTTGTTCTTCAGGCGCTCGGCGACCTCAAAGGCCAGCTCGTTTTCGCGCTCGATAAAGCGATCCGCGTCGGGGCCCTCCAAAATCGGCTTGATCTTACGGACAAAGCGCACGATGTCGCCCTGCGGCTCGGTAATCATGTTGGCGAAGACGATGTTCTTGACGTCCTCTTCCTGATCGTCGCTCTTGCACTTTTTAAGGACGCCCTGCAGTTCGTTGATAACGCCGGCGACCTTGAGCTCGCGCGCCAGGTGGAACTGGTCCTTGGCGTTGGCGAACTCCAAAAACTCGTTCATATACCGAGCTTTAATGATCTCCTTCTCGAGCTCCTTGGGCTCAACGCCAATGCACTGGGCGTACTCCTCCTTCGAGAGCAAGTTGGAGCTGATGATGTCGTTGTAGATGCCCACCAGGCGGTCGACGGGGTCGTAGCCGACCTTCTCTTCCTCGCCATGCTGAATCGAAAGCTCCAGCATCTTGATCTTCTTGGAATCGTTGCCCAGACTCTCGGGCAAAATGACAGCCTCAAACCAGCCAAAACTAGGATTTTTGGCAGCAAGACGGCGCAGGCAGGTAAAGCGGCGGTTGCCGTCGACGATCAGACCATCTGCCAGCACCACGCCAGGGCGCTCCTGCGAACGCAGGGCAATGCTGCGCTGCGTCTTTTCGATGGCGTCCTTATTGCTGTCGACGATAAAGCCCTCGATGATGTCGTTGCAGGCCGCGACGTCCAGCTCATTAAACGCACCCTCGCCATGCTCGGCCTTATAGCGGCTAATCCACGAGGCGATGCGGTCGTTTTGCACGTTATAACGCAGGAACTCGAGCTTAATGCTGTAAACGGGATACATCTCGGGCTTGCCGTCGATCACGATCTTGTGGTTGGCACCGGTCGGCTTAATGTTGACGCCATCATCGATCATCTCGAGCAGGTTCATGTTGGTTTCCTCCTATTGGTTGTTTTTGATATACAGCTCGCGCAGGTACTCTGCGTTCATCCTTTTGCTGAGCATGACCATGTCAAGGTCCTCGTTGTAGAACAGGCCCTTGTCCTGGACCGCTCGGTTAATATCGGCTGCGGTTATGACGACGCCGTAGTCATCCTGGAACGCATCGATCAGGTCCCCCACCTCGATAGGACCCTTTTGCCTCACGACGTATTCGACCGCGTCGCCCGACGAGAACGTCCCCTCCTTGCGACAGAACATGTAGACGCCGCTAAAGCGTGTGCGCTTTATTTGCTCTTGAGCCAGGCCGTACAGAACGATTGAGTCATAAAACGAGTTGTCAAAACCGCACTCGTCGACCACGGCATCGAGCTTGTGCATAAAGCCCTGCTTACGCAGACTCGTCACCGTAAACGGCACGTCGCGCTCTGTGCGGGCAAACAGGGAACACGCGTAGCTGCCCAGGTCAATGCGTCGAATACCCGTCGATTCGCTTAGGCGCTTGAGCGAAATAAACGAATCGTGGTTGCACTCGATAAAGGTAAAGTTACGCAGCAGCGGCGTAATGGCATTCCTAAATTCCGGATGGTTGATGACCTCATCGCCAAAGCCCGGAGAACCGTAGGCAAAGCTGTCGCGCGACATAAGCAGGTTCGTAAACGACTGGCGCAAGTCCACGCCTTCCTTGACGATGAGATCCCTGGAGATTTCCAGGCCAAGGGGCGCCAGCGACCGATCGTTAACGAGTCGATCGGACGCAGTGCCAAACTTGGCGGCAAAGCTCGCCGTGACGTAGGGCAACGAGACGTAATCCTCGGTCACCATATCTTTGATGAACTGCTGCTGTTCGTCCGTAAGGCTGCTCTCGACATACGAGTAGCGGCCGTTACGCAGATATGCGTTCATGTCACGCAGGTAGTTGTTGCGAACCGTCTTCATTTCTATGCAGTACTTTTCCGCGTAGCGCTGGGCAAACTCCTCGCGCGATAGCTCGGTGCCCGCATCTCGCAGCACATCGAGCATTTGGTTTTTGCGATCCGTTTTGCCCAGACGAATGAGCGGCATCGAGCCCATCTCCAAGCCGGGCACGGAACCCGGGCGCACAAACGACCGGATGATCTCGTAGAGCTCCTCGTCATCGTGGACGTCGTACAGGTCGCACAGTTCCTGATTCTCGCGCATGATAAGACCCGCGCCGCACTCGATGTTGCGCCCCACGGCGAGCGTCAGGATCTGACGCAACTCGGACGTAAAGCGACTGTCGACCTTGTAAGCGCGGATCTTGTTGGCGCGCGCCACCAGGAACATGTGCGTACCGCGCAGCTCGTTCAGGCATCGAATGTCATCGGGGGGCAGTGCGAGCGTCATCTTATAGCCGCACTTGTTCTCTTCCAAAAACAGCTGGTACCTGTTACGGAAATCTTTAAGGTTGTGGTATTCCTTAACGGCACCAGACTCGGAAAAAGCACGCAGCGCGACGCTGCGCGTGGAGAGGTTGCCTATCTTTTTGCGTGCGATCTGCTCGAGCTGAGTAGCATTGCTCTCCTCGGTGCTCGCGGGCGTCCGAAGCGCATCGGCGGCAGGCCTGCGGTTGAGCTGCGCTATCCTCTCGCGCCATTCCTGCGGCAACGTACGATCGTTGGCGGCAAGGCGCAGGCTAAACTTGTTCGATACCTTAACGGCTTTCAGGTAGCCAAAAGTCATCGGGGATGCCTGCGCGATCTTGCAGAACGCATCCTCGGTAAGGTCATAACGCTGGTACAACGGGGCGAATTTGTCCTCGTCGAGGCACGGCCGGTTGCGCAGCAGGTCGGCACGGCGCTGACGAAGCGGACCAAGACCGGCGGGCTTGTGCGGGTAATCCATAAGCGGCTTATCGCTAAAGATCCAGCGTAACAGGTTGGCATCGTCGGCGGGCAGCAACGCAAGCCACGCATCGATGGACATGGGGCCTTTGCCGGTGAGGTCTTCGACCTTGCTGGCAAAGGACTTTGCCGGCTGTTCCGGGGCCGGGGCGGGAGAGAGCTCGGGCGAGGGCTTGGGCGCCGTTATCGGTTCGGGTGCCGAGGTCGACTCGGGCGCCGGCGCGGCAGCTGGCTCCGAAGGCGCGGGCTTCTCCTCTACACCATCATCGACATGTTTGATTCCCGTGCTTGCCAGGTATGCACGGACCACCCGGCAGACAGACAGCTCAAGGTCCTTATCGACCGCCGCGTATTTAAGCGGGATAGCACCCTGTCCATAGATGCGCTTCATATACAAGTAGGCAGGCTGCACGGTGTGCGTCAGGTCATAAAACTCCCCAGCAGTTACCATGTACTTTTTAAAGAGCGAACCGAATGTATCAATGTCGAACGTCGGGCGCGACGCCATAAGGGCATCGTAGCGCTCGCGGATTTTCCAAGCAGAAATAGCAAGGTTGTCAATCCAACGAGCCGGCTTGTCATCGATGAGCATATAGCCCATCAGGGTGCGGTCCTGGTAAGCGAGGTCCGCAAACCACCTGTTGAACTTTGCAGTATCTTGGTCAAGGGCCAGCGCAAGCGCCTGGGTTACCGTAAAGTCCCGTGCTGCCGGAATCTCGGAATCGTGCGAGGATTCCCCCTCACGGGCTTTGGACTGGGCAACCAACCGCCCGTCCGATTGAGCCTTATCAGTCGATGCAATAACGCTATCTGCACCATTAGTATCTATGAAAGTAGACCGCGTATTAGCTGTATCAATATCCTCCTGATCCTGGGAAGGCTCAAAGTTCAGGCGCTTGAACGTTTTTACGGCCGCATTAAAGGCGGGGTATTCGTTTTTAAGCTCAGCGAGCACCGAATTAGCGGAGTGTTTTTCGCTATAGCCCTTCGCGAGCTTGCCCGCCACCCTAACGCAAAAGAGCAGACGGAACGAGGGCTCGTGTATGGACAAACGCTCTCGATGCAGCCGCAGGATAGCTTCGCCAGCGAGCCGGTTAACCGCCGCGGCACGCTCGAGTGACATATTAACCGATGGATACCAGCCCCCTATCGCCGCCTGGCGTGCAAGCTCAATTTCTTGTTTGGTTCTTCCAAGCTGCAATTTTCCCGATGGCCAATTGTTTAATGCAGACACAATCGAGTGCAGCTCGCCCGAAGTTAGACCCTTTGCTCGGAGCTCCCTCCAGTTGTACGAAAGCAGCTCAGGCATATTGTGAATGCGATACTTGCTCTTTAATTTGCGTTGCAACGCCGGAGAAATCGAAAGATTCAACAGCGAGAGAGGCTCGCCATCACCTGAATAAATAGTACTGAACAGTTCGGTTTCTGGGCCCTTAATATCCGTATACGCGCAGCATTCAAGCCCGATACTACGCAAATTGCCAAAGACGTCAAACGCCAGCTTCTTGTTGCCCGAGAGCTTGCCGAGCCTCGGCGCCTGTGCGCGGTACTGTGGGGAAAGCGGCAAAGCGTAGGCGCGGAGCTGCGTCTCAAAGGCAGCGCACACGTCAACGTCCTCGGCCTTGCCCAGCTCGCGAACGAGACTGAACACATCTTTAATATTCTGCCTGTCGAGGAAGGCGACTTGAGTCTCGCTGTCGAACACGCAGCGCGGGTCATCCCAACCGCTCAGGTATCTGGGGCGCTCGAGCTTGTTAACGGCGGCTTCAACGGGCTCAGCCTCTGGCTCGGGTTCTGGTTCGGGCTCGGCAACGGCCTTCGCGGCCTCGATGCCATCCGAGAAGGAAATAGTCAGCTGCTGCGGCTCGGACGACAGCGTGAGTTCGGGACGTTCGGGCTGAACGGGCTCCTGCTGCTCCGCTCGCACTGGCTCTTGCTGTTCAGCCGGCTGTTCGGCGGTCGCCACAGACTCCGCCGGCAGTTTGTATCCCATGAGGGTCAGACCATCGGCCGGCTTCTTGTCATACGAAACGCCCACGGCAACGGGAATAGGCCAGTTGTGCCCATTAACCTTCAACTGCACAAGGGTCGAATCTGCACGCAACGAAATGGGACCGCAAGCCATAGGTGCAGGGCCCTCAGGAGTAACGGATTCAACGGCCTCGGGCTCTTCGGCCACAGGCTCCACTGCTTCGGCTTCCGTCGCGTCGCCCGCGGAGGCCTCGAGCGTGGTGGGCTCAGCCGTCACGGGCTCAACCGCTTCGGACTCCTCAGCTGCGACCTCGACAGCCTCAGGTTCCGCAGTATCGCACTCAACGGCATCGGGCTCTACAATATCAGCCTCGTCGGCCCCGGGCTCTGCCGCTGCGCGCTCAACCGTCTCAGGGCCTGCAGCTTCGGACTCTTCGGCATCGCACTCAACGGCCTCAGGCGCAGTCTCTTCAGACTCAACGTTTTCGTCATCGACAACGGAGCCGTCAACGTCTTCGTCCCCGGTGTTTTCGCCCTCGGCACCTTCGCTTTTAACGGCCTCAAGCTCAATGGCATCAACCGCCACCGGCTCCTCTGCGGGTTCCGCCACCTCATTGGCCGCATCGGGCGCCATGCTGTACTCGCCGTTGGCGTATAAAAGTTCACCATCTATAACTAGTTGGGCTAGCGCGCGCTCGTATGACTCATTAATGGTGCGATATACGCTCGAGCGCACCAATGCCTCGTGCAGTGGAGCATCAGTCTGCCCGACCGCATCCAGAATGAGCGACTCGAAATACGCGTCTATGTTCATCGAATCGTTTGTTGCACTCGTGCCATTGTTATTCATACAGAAACGACCCCCAAGAATCCACGCCGCAACCCACCGGCTACGTCGGGAAATAAGGAAGATGATTGTTTATGATTACTTCATACGCCACTTGCGAACGTTTTTGTTTAGCAACATTTTGTTGTGCAACAACTCAACTGTGCATATGCAGATGAGCGGTAGTTTTAATCGGCGAACGGTAATTACAGGCACCTGAATCCCGGTTCATTTTCATCGACTTCGCGGCAATTAAAATGAACCTGCCGCGCGGTCCAATCCCGCGCCCCACACGTATCACTTGTCCGCACATCTTCAGGAGTCCGTAATGGCCAGACCGTTTAGTCCCAGTGAAGCAAAAGCAGTCGTCGCGAAAGCTCAGGAGCTGTTGGGCGACATCGAGGTTATTTCGAAGGCCACGATATACGGACCCGACAACTATAGGAATGCGATCGCGCAAGCCAAGACGGAAACGCTGAACAAAGAACTTCGACGGATTAAAGTCTCCGACCTTCCAACACCGGCGAGCACGCAAAAGAAGTTGGCAGACCAGAAGATCAAGACGGCATACGACCTCTACTGTCGTGGCGAATTGGCAGAAGACGACCAACACGTTAAAAAGCTCGTACGCGTGGCGAATGAATGCGCCGACGCAATCCGCGAGCTCTATCGACCCAAGCCGAAGAGTACCCATATGCGCAACGCGCTCTTTTTAGCCGCCCGCTACTATAAGTCCGCCTTGCTTGCCGAACTCTACGAATCCGCAATACGTGACGCCCACGACATCCCAAATGCCTGCGGCCTTGTAGGACAAAACAGTGGCAGGCTACGCTGGCTTCTGCTGAATGCCGCCGATAAGCAGACGACGGAAGCGGCGTATCGACGCCTCGTGCAATTTACGGACAACTCCAATAGCAAGTTTATAAAGGATGGCCGTCTTCAGGCGAACGGTATCCTCGGCATGGACCCAAGCATCCCACTTGGACCGGAAACCAAGCAAAGGGCCATTAGGGTTATCGCCGAGGACGCCGGCGAGAACCTCTTTGCAGCCGACGCAAAGCCCAACAGGGACGAAATTGAAGCTGCCGTCTATAACGCTGAAGGCAAAATTCCCGGAAGCGCAATTTCTAAACTGGAAAAAGAGCTTAGACGCAGCGAGCCCCCGATCCGCAAGCAAGCAAACAAGGTTCGCCACGCCGATGCTTTGTGCTACGTTTCCGAGCAATCGGTCGACATCCTCAAGGACTTGGTTCCAGGCGTTCGCGTCAAGCGCATCAAGGATGCTGGGTACACGACGCTCGGCCAGATTATATATGAAAGAGGATTTGGCCCTGAAAAGCAGCTTATGGAAGGCTATTGGCTACGCTCCCGCTTGAGCCGCATCAACGGCATTAGCGAGAGCGCTGCCGGCAGAATCGTTGAGGCCATTGAGCAGCAGGTCGACATGCTTGCAAAAAGCGGCAAGATCAAGCTGAATCCCGATAATAAAAAGCCAGAGGACACGGCACTTCTTCAGGAAGTCTATAAACACTTTGAGCTCGAAGATCTGCTCAACGAGACTAAGGCCGTGTCGGCGCGCATTGCCCAAGAATTTTCGGAACTGCAAGACCAGCTCATGCCGGCGCTCGATGCGTATAGCTGGCTTATTTGTAAGGATCACGATGCTGTTTACAGCACATACGAAAAACTCAACAATCTTACAACCGGCGCAGAGCTCAAAGGGATCAACGGTTACGCTAAGCGCGACCTCATAGAGCCGGACGAGAAAACAGTGTGGAAGCTCTTCGAAGCCGACCCTATCCGCGTCTATAACCTGCTCGAGAAAATCATTCCCGAAGCGTTTTCTTCGACCTCCAACGGCTACGGCCTGCCCGAGAAGCTCGCCAACCAGATTAAAACGACGACGTTTGATACCACGGGACTTAAGTGTGAGCTCCGTACGTACCAAACGTGGGGTGTTCGCTATATCCTGCACCAGGGCAATGCGCTGCTGGGCGACGAGATGGGTCTGGGCAAGACGGTCCAGGCAATCGCCACGATGACCGCACTCAAAAACAAGGGCGCCAAGAAGTTTTTGGTCGTCTGCCCCGCCAGTGTTCTCGAAAACTGGGTACGCGAGGTACGCAAGCACAGCGACCTTACGTGCATTAAAATCCACGGGCCCGCAAAGGATCTCCAAGCAAGGACATGGCTGGACGGACTGGATGTGGGCGTCACCAATTACGAGAGCACGGCGTACATCGAGCTGGATCCCCCGAGAAAGCTCGACCTGGTCGTCGTCGACGAGGCCCATTACATTAAAAATCCAAGCGCCAAGCGAAGCATCAACACGCTCAACTTGTGCAAGCGGGCAAAGCACGTTTTGTTTATGTCGGGTACGCCGCTCGAAAACAAGGTCGACGAGATGATCGGGCTTGTTTCGCACCTCAACAAAAAGGCCGCGCGTGAAGCGGGCAAATACGCCAGCAGATTTAGTTCGGCGGAGTTTAGAGATGCCCTGGCACCGGTTTACTACCGCCGCAAGCGCGAGGACGTGCTCTCGGAGCTGCCCGACCTTATCGAAAACAGCGAGTGGTGCCAGATGGGGTCTTCGGAACTCCAGCAGTACTACCTGACCCTGCGGATGCGAAACCCAATGCAAATCCGACGGCTGTCGTGGAATGCCCCAGACCCCAGCGACTCGTCCAAGCTCAAACGCCTGCGCGAGATTGTCGCCGATGCCAAGGACGAAAACCGCAAGGTCCTGGTGTTTTCGTTCTTCCACGACACCATCGACGTGGTGCGCTCGGCGTTTGGAAGTGCGTGCTACGGCCCCATTAGCGGCTCTACCCCACTCAATAAACGCCAACAGATTATCGACTCGTTTGACGCGGCGCCCGCGGGCTCTGTCCTGGTGGCGCAGATTCAGTCGGGCGGCACGGGCCTTAATATTCAGTCGGCGAGCGTCGTCGTACTGTGCGAGCCGCAATACAAGCCCTCAATCGAAAACCAGGCCATTTCGCGCGCGTACCGCATGGGACAGTCGCGCAACGTGCTGGTCTACCGTCTGCTGTGCAAGGACACGATTGACGAGCGTATCATGTCGATTCTCGGTCGTAAGCAGGGGGACTTTGACGCCTTTGCGGACAAGTCGACCGCAGCCGAAGTCGACATGCAAAACGAGCTCGAAGTCAAACAAGAGCAACTCAACGCCATGTTCGACGAAGAGATCAAGCGCCTGGAGAGCCTGATGCCGTCGCTCGCAGACCTGGACCTGCCGGAGGAGTAAACCCCTCCCCCATGTAACCATCCTGTAAATCATAGCGGCGCACTCGAGTTTTACCGTGATGGTGTCGCGCCTGGCGCTCCACTGTGCTAAAGTATCCCGAACGTCCAAACCACTACGAGGGGGAATTAGAAGATGGCACGTGTGCACAACTTCTCAGCTGGCCCGGCCGCGCTGCCTACAAGCGTGCTCGCCGAGATCGCCGACGAGATGATGGACTACCGCGGTTGCGGCATGTCCGTGCTCGAGATGAGCCATCGATCTAGCATGTACCAGCAGATTATCGACGACGCCGAGGCAACCCTGCGCCGCCTGCTGAGCATCCCCGACAACTACCGCGTCCTGTTTTTGCAGGGCGGCGCCACGCTGCAGTTTGCGGGCATCCCCATGAACCTCATGCGCCGCGGCCGCGCCGGCTACGTCGTGACCGGCAACTTCGCCAACAAGGCGTACAAGGAGGCCGCCAAGTACGGCGAGGCCGTGCTGCTCGCGAGCTCCGAGGACACCAACTTCGACCGCATTCCCACCATGGCCGACGTCAACGCGCGCATCGCCGCCGAGGCCGCGGGCAACGGGCTCGACTACGTCTACATCTGCCAGAACAACACCATCTTTGGCACCATGTACCACGAGCTGCCTAACTGCGGCGATGTGCCGCTGGTCGCCGATGTTTCGAGCTGCTTTCTGTCGCAGCCGCTCGACGTTGAGCGCTACGGGCTCATTTATGCCGGCGCGCAGAAAAACGCCGGCGCTGCGGGCGTGACCGTGGTTATCGTGCGCGACGATCTGATCGCCGACGGCCCGGCCTTTGCGCAGACGCCGCAGTACATGGACCTTAAGACCCAGGCCGCCAAGGGCTCCATGCTCAACACGCCCAACACCTTTGGCATTTACGTATGCGGCAAGGTGTTCCGTTGGGTGGAGCAAACCGGCGGACTTGCCGCCATGGCCGAGCGCAACTGGGCCAAGGCCAACCTGCTCTACGACCTGCTCGAGCACAGCAAACTATTCCACGGCACCGCGCAGACAGACAGTCGCTCCATCGCCAACGTCACCTTCCGCACCGGCGATGCCGAACTCGACGCGGCCTTTGTTGCGGGCGCGGCAGAGCACCAGATCCAAAACGTCAAGGGCCATCGCCTGGTGGGCGGCATGCGCGCCAGCGTCTACAACGCCGTGACCATGGAAGACGTGCAGGCACTGGCCTCGTACATGAAGGACTTCGAAGTGCAGCATAGTTTGAGCCCGCGATCTAACTAGCCCGCAACACGCGGGCCGACCAGCCACCTCAGACCACTTGTTTTAGACAAACCTGCTAAGGAGTTTTCCATGCGCAAGATCAAGACCATCGACGACATTACCAAGGACGGCAAAGTCGAGTTTGGCGAGGGCTACGAATTTGTAAGCACCGCCGAGGAGGCCGACGCCATCCTGATGCGCTCCACCGACCTGCACGGCTACGAGCTGCCCGAGGGCATTCGCGCCATCGCCCGCTGCGGCGCCGGCGTCAACAACATCCCCGTCGAAGAGTACGCCAAGAAGGGCGTCGTCGTCTTTAACTCCCCCGGCGCCAACAGCAACGCCGTCAAGGAGCTCGTCCTGGGCATGCTGGTGCTCTCGAGCCGTGGCGTGGTGCAGTCGATGAACTGGGTGCGCGACAACGCCGACGACCCCGAGATTCAGGTCGATGCCGAGAAGGCCAAGAAGGCCTTTGTGGGCCGCGAGCTCAAGGGCAAGCGCATCGGCGTCATCGGTCTGGGCAACGTGGGCTCCAAGGTCGCCAACGCCTGCGTCGACCTGGGCATGGACGTCTACGGCTACGATCCGTTCATTTCCGTTGAGCACGCGTGGGTGCTAAGCCGCGAGGTGCAGCGCGTGGGCACGCTCGAGGACCTGTGCCGCGGCTGCGACTACCTCACCGTGCACGTGCCCAGCAAGGCCGACACCATCGGCATGATCAGCACCGAGCAGATCAACCTGCTGGCCCCGGACGCCGTGCTCATCAACTACGCGCGCGAGACCATCATTGACGAGGACGCCGTCGACGCCGCCCTGCGCGAGGGCAAGCTCAGCTGGTTTAGCTGCGACTTTGCCACGCCCAAGACCGTCAAGATGCCCAACACGTTTATCACCACGCACTCGGGCGCAGGCACCGGCGAGGCCGAGGCCAACTGTGCCGACATGGCCATCAGCGAGCTCAAGGATTACCTGGAGAACGGCAATATCGCGCACAGCGTCAACTACCCCGCCTGCAGCATGGGCAAGGCGCGCGCCGCAAGCCGCATCGCCTGCCTGCACGCCAACGTGCCTAACATGATCGGCCAGATCACGGCAATCCTGGCCAAGGACAATGCCAACGTGCAGCGTATGACCAACGAGTCCGCTGGCGAAAACGCCTACACCATGTTCGACACCGACGAGCACCTGGACAGCAGCACCATCGAGGCGCTCAAGCAGATTCCGTCGATGTATCGCGTGCGCGTGATCAAATAGCTCCGGCGCCAAGCCTGCGAGGCAGTCCATGAAGCCCATTCGGCCCCCGTTTTAACGAAACGGGGGCCGATTTCGTTGCTCCGGCTGGTTTTGAAAATGCTATCCATAATAAGTTTTTTCGGATAATCGACAGTCCCACCCAAATCACTGAGCACACCTGCTTTGATAAACAGCTTTATCAGGGGCTTTAGTAGGTAAAAATCGATCTCTATATATCACATTCAAGTTGACTGTCTATTTTCCGAAACAACTTATTCTGGATAGCATTTTTAATGCCCTTCCAAGGCGAAACTGAAGCCTTTTTCGCGACCAAAACTCTAGTTCACGCGACCGTTTTCCACCCGCGCGACTACATTTCCGCCCAATCGATAAAAATCTCCTCACGAAGCCGCCGTTCGAGCTCCTGCTGCCGAGGCGTCTTGTCTTTCAGTGGCGCATCGAGATAGGACATAATGAGCTCCATCGCCACGCGGAAGGCATCGGAGTCGGCCAGCTGACCATAGGTCATCAGAACGACGGGATATCCCATGGCTTGCAGCGCCGTCGTTCGATCGGAGTCCGAGATCTTGGATTCAATGGATCCGTGAATGGCTTTACCTTGGCATTCAACCAGGCACTCTCGGCTACCGTCCTTATTTGACAGCAAGATATCGGCGTAGCGCCTATCAAGCCCCGAAATCAGGCGGGCGCTGCGCGTCATGCGAATCTCGACGTTATTGGTAAGGCGCAGCCCTTCGCCGCCGCGCAACCTCGTAAGGCCAAACAGCATCGAAGCCTGGACCTCGAGCGGCGATGCCGCCACCCCCGTAACGCATTTAGCGGCACGCGTGAACGATTTAGCGCCGCGGAACCCCGGGATCTTATCGACGTACTCTGTAAGTTCAGAGAGCTCAATCAGGGGAGGTCGTTTCCACAAGTCCGTTGGACTCCCCGAGACATCCTTTACGTTTTCCCAGCCCAACCGTGCGTCACCCCACTGGCCCCCATATGCCTGCACAAGTGCCGACTTTACCTGAGGCGCAATCTTGCACACGGCAAAGGTGCCGCACATCTCATACATGCACATGATCAGACGCTCGTTTGAGACCGAGGAAGCCAGGGACAGCAGGGTAAAGAGTGGGGACGCGACATCGAGGCCAAACTCTGTCTGCCGCACGGAATCAAACGGCCTCTCCCCGTTCCAAACATGCCTGACAATGCGATCGCCCTTACGCCCGCAGCTGCCCTGCGACAACACGTGTAACGGGGTGCCCAGGAAATGCTTGACGAGCGGATGCTCACAAAGATGCTCCCTGCGCTGATCGTCCGCAGAATCGGGCAGGTCCGGCATTATCGCCAAGACCTGTGGAGGTATCCGGTGATACCGAAAGGCAGATATGTCGCACAGCATGTCGTCCATGAAGGGTACGTACCCACCGCGTCGTTTGTAAACCCGCCTGGACGGCAAACGCGCTGGCTCGGCCTGCGAACGGTAAATGCTGCTGCGCGCGCATCGCGGATCTCTCAGGAGGCTTACAATCGGTTTGGAAAACAGACTGATTGTGAGGTTGCATATGGTTGATGAGGACTTTGTCTGGCGGCTTGCTCAGGAGCTTGTGCGGATCGACAGCTCAGACCCGGGCGCGTATGAGGGCGAGATTGAACACTTCATTAAGAGGCTCATTGAGCAGCAGCTGGCACAACTTGGTAGCTCTGCGCTCGATGCCGTGCAGGTTGAGGAACTCGAGGTGCTGCCCGGGCGCCGCAACCTTAAAGTCACCGTGCCGGGCCAAAGCGACGAGGCGCAACTCGTCTACATCTGCCACATGGATACCGTCACCCTGGGCGATGGCTGGGAGGCAGACACGCCGCCGCTCGGGGCGGTTGTGCGCAACGACAGGCTCTATGGCCGGGGCGCCTGCGACATGAAGGGCGGCCTGGCCTGCGCCATTGCCGCACTGGTCCATACGCTCGAGCGCGTGGCGGCGGATGGCGCGCTGCCACGCCGCGGCTTTTCGCTCATCTGCTCGGTCGACGAGGAAGACTTCATGCGCGGCTCAGAGGCCGCGATCGATGCTGGCTGGGTCGGCTCGCGCGAATGGGTGCTGGACACCGAACCCACCGACGGACAGATCCAGGTGGCGCACAAGGGGCGTACGTGGTTCGAGATCGAGATGGCCGGCGTCACGGCTCATGCAAGCCAGCCTTGGAAGGGCGCCGACGCCGTCGCCGCCATGGCCGAGGTCGTGTGCTCGCTTCGTCGCACGTTTGCGACGCTGCCCGTGCATGATGAGCTGGGTCCTTCGACCATCACGTTTGGACAGATAGAGGGCGGCTATCGCCCCTATGTCGTGCCCGACCACGCCAAGGTCTGGGTCGACATGCGCCTGACACCGCCGACCGACACGACCGCCGCGATCAACATGGTCGAGCAGGCCATTGCCGCCGCCGAGGACGCCGTTCCCGGTTGCCATGGCAGCTACACCGTGACGGGCGACCGACCCGCCATCGAGCGCGATCCGGCATCTCCCCTTCTAGCTGCGCTCAAGCACGCAGCAGACGATGTGACGGGCACGGACACGACCGTCGGCTTCTTTACCGGCTACACCGACACCGCCGTCATTGCCGGCAAGACGGGTAACCGCAACTGCATGAGCTATGGCCCAGGCTCGCTCGCGCTCGCCCACAAGCCCAACGAATATGTGCCCCACGCCGATATCGTTCGCTGCCAGCAAGTGCTGATCGCGCTCGCCAACAATACGCTCTGGGGCGCAGATAGCCAAGTTGGGGCATAATAAGCCGCGAACAAACCGACTCGCGCGTTAGGACCGTCCATGAAAGCTCTTCCGTTTCCCTGCATCCGCCCGGCTCAGGACCGCGTGCTCGAGGCGCTGCCTGCGATGGACAGCATCCTGAGTGACAGCGGAGCCCTGCGCGGCGCGATTACCGATGGGCTTATGCTCAAAGATACGGGCGCGGCGTATTACGTGTACGAATGCTCGGGCGAGCCGGGTCGCGCGACGGGTGTCGTGGCGATTTGCCCGGTTAACGTACTGACGGGTAGCGACGAGGCTGCCGCCGAGAGCGTCGACGCACTCGCCGCCGCGCGCGCGATCGCCGAGCTTAAGGTGCAGCCCCGCCCTGTAACGCTCGCCTACGAAGCCTCGCCCGTCATGGATATCATCCTTGGCGCCGCCAAAGAAGGAGCGTCGCTCTATGCCGTCACCGACCCCACCGGCATTACGCACCGTGTGTGGGAGGTCAAGCGCGAGGACGCCGTTGCCGCCATCCGAGCCATGCTCGACCAGGCACCGGAGCCGACGCCGGCAGACGACCCCACCTACGCTGCCGCGCTGGCAGGGGCGGCGCAGCTCCTAGCAGACGACGCCCGCACAGCCGGCACCTACACGGGCAAAGAGCCGTTCAACTTTACCGTTGCCGCGCTATTCCCCGCCGCACAGGTCGCCGGCGGCGCACCGCAGGTTCCGACGGGTTTGCTCACCCACCAGATCGCACGGTTCTAATAGAACGTAAACGCCCAGTACAAAGACTCGGCAACTCAACAAACAAGGGGCGGGGATACATGCGCATGCATCCCCGCCCCTTTCACATCGAGCAATGATGTCGGCGATCCGCGCCGCAACGCCAGCGCTACCCGCGTTGCGGACCCGCTGCCGCCACCAGCGGCTCAAGGCCCAGCTCGCGCGCATAATCTTCCTGCGTAAAGACTTCGACCAGGTCAAACGTATCGGTCGCATCGTCAAACGCAAAATGCAGCACCGAGCAGTTGCCCGGAACGCGATCGCGTTCATCGACCTCCGCGCCCTTGGCATGGTCCAAAAACTCCTTGATGGCCGATCCGTGGCTCACCGCAAGGACGCACTTGTGGTCCGGGCGTCGCATGAGCTCGGTCAGCGTCGCCACCATGCGCTTACGCACCTGCATCTGACCCTCGCCGCCAAACTGGCGATAGAAATCTCGCCACGGGCGCTCGGGCATCAACATCACGCGCTCGGCCTCAAAGTCGCCAAAGAACCACTCGCGCAGGCCGTCAAGGCGCTCGTAGGCAAGGCCCGGCCACAGGTTGGCGATAGTCTGCTCGGTGCGGTGCAGCGTCGAGGTGTAGGCGTGGTCGGGCTCAATGCCGCGCGCACGCAAAAACATGCCGGCACGCGCCGCCTGGTCGCAACCCAGCTGCGTGAGCGGCGAGTCGCTCCAGCCCTGAATGATGCGCTTAAGGTTGAATATCGTCTGCCCATGACGAACCAGATACAGGTCTTTATTCATAGGGGTCCTTTCGTTCGTTACCAATCAAGGAGCGAAAACGCCCCGTCGCAATAGCCAAAATGAAGCACGGCACCGTTGTCGGGCTGTTCTCCCCCGCCGGTCACGTACTCAAGAAACTCCTGGCAGGCAGAGCCGTGGGAGACTGCCAACACGCAGTTGTGCTGCGGACGGGCCATAATACGGAACAGTGCCGCGACCATACGCGACTGAAGCTGCACTTCCGACTCGCCGCCAAACGCGACCGGATAATCACCCCAGGGCTGCGGCGGCATCTCGCGATTTGATATACCCTCCAGCGAGCCCAAATGCCACTCGCGCAGGTCGTCGACCAGCTCAATGGAACGGCCCTCGCCAACGATAAGCTCGGCCGTAGACCGCGCCCGCCCCAACGGAGACGAATACACACGGTCAAAGGTCACGCCGCGGTCCTCGAACGCCGAACGCGTCGCCAGCGCCTGCTCGAGCCCGCGCGCCGTAAGCGGCGAATCGTGCCAGCCCTGCAAAATGTTCTGCACATTGAGTTCAGTCTGCCCATGCCGCACCAAATACAGATCGGCCACACGCCCTCCCCTCGTACCACCACAAAGGGGACAGGCACCTTTTTGGTGGTTTTGCCGCCTGATCGCGCCGCGGCGACGCTCGGCTACACCAGTACGTCGGCGAGCGGGCGCTTGGGTACGTGGTGCACCTGCGCATCGTCACGCCAGTAATTGATAGAGCCATCCGGGTTGGAATCGATCGCATCGATCATCTGCGTCTCGGCCGGCACGCCAAAAGCCATGATCAGCTTGAGCTCATACTTGTCGTTATCGAGCCCCATGGCATCGATCGCGTGGGGCGTAAAGGCCTTGAACATGCAGGCTGCCACCTCGGGCGTGGCGCTGCGGGCGGCGAGCATCATCGTCTGCGCGGCAATGCCCGTGTCGACCTCGGTAATGGGAGCGGCGGGCTTGCCCGGAACGGCGCGCTCGGCCAGAATCGCGATGTAGCCGGTCGGACGCTCGCCCTCGGCAGGACCCGGCCAATCCTTAAGCGCGCCGGCCCATGCAAGCTCATCAAATACACGCGCGCAATCCTCGGCACCGCTCACCACATGAAAACGCAGACGCTGAGCATTGGCACCGCAGGGAGCCAGGTGCGCCAGTTCCGCCAGCTCGAGCAAAAACTCGCGCGGCACGCGCATGGACTCGTCAAAGCGACGGCACGTGCGGGCGCGACGAACCAACGCATCAAACGCGTCCAAGCCGAGCTTTTCGCGGCCCTGCTTTGCCATCGATTCTGCACTTACCGGCGCCACGGGAACTGTTTCGTTCATAGGGACCCCCAATTCAAGCCAATTGTCTTTAGGAAAATCTAACCTAAAACGTAGGCAATAACATACAGCGGCGTAATGTTCTACAGCTGTTGATTAATCCTCACTGAAGCGGGAACAAAAGTAACAATTCGGGAATGTGGGGCGGCAATTCGTCCTTCCCGCCCCATGCATCGGCGCCCTTGGGCGATACTTGTTGCAGCACTTTTGGCGTACGCCGCACGGAGAGCAATGAACGCGACGTGCACCACACGGAAAGGAGACGTTATGGGCATCTTTAAGAACGATGACCAAAAATCGAGCCAGTTTGGATTTGACGAGAAAAGTATGGCGGGCAAAGCCGTCAAGGCCGTGCGCTGGATCTACGCCATCACGGGCGTCGTGGCGCTCATTGCTGGCATCGCGCTGCTTTTTGCACCCGCCAAGTCCCTCGTCTTTTTGACGACCGTCCTGGGTTTTTACTTTGTAATCACCGCTGCCATCAGGCTGTTCACTGCCATTTTTGAGCCGCTGCTGCCCACCGGCTGGCGCGTGACGAGCATCATCTCCAACCTACTCATTATCCTGGGCGGCGTCATAATCCTGCGCAACCAGGCCTTCTCGACCGCGACGCTTACCACGATGGTGGTTATCGTGGCCGGCTTTGGTTGGATTGTCGAAGGTGTCATGTCCATTCTGGAGTCCGAGCTTTCGTCCAACCGTGCCCTCGCCATCCTGAGCGGCGCACTCTCCATCATCGCCGGCATGTTCGTGTTTATCTATCCGCTGTGGTCGGCCAAGATGCTCGTCATCTTTAGCGGCGCCGCGCTGCTGGTGTTTGGCGTAACGCTGATTGTTCGCGCTATTCAATTTGGCAAACTGGTGCACTAGATGCCGCGAACGCTCTTTATTGATGCCGACGCCTGCCCGGTCACGCGCGAGTCGATTGACTGCGCGCGGCGGGCGGGCGTCGCCGTTGTTATCGCCGGCAACAGTACGCAAAACCTGGAACGGCACATTCGCCGCGACGACCCGCGCGATGCCGAGCACGCGCGACGCGGCTTTTGGGTCACGACGCTCGACGTGAGCGTGGGCGCCGACAGCGCCGACTTTGCCATTGTCGAACGCCTGCAGGCGGGCGACGTGGTCGTGACGCAGGACATTGGCTTGGCGAGCATGGTGCTCGGGCGCGATGCCGCCGCCATCGGTGTGCGCGGACGCGTCTACGACAAAGCGACCATCGACATGCAGCTGTTTATTCGCCACGAGGAAAAGAAGGTGCGCCGCGCCGGCGGACGCACTCGCGGACCGGCGGCATTTACCAGCGAAGACCGCATCCGCTTTAAACGCAACCTCACCGAGCTGTTACGCTAACCAAGGTAGATTTTTTGGGACATGCCTAAAAATCTACCTTTTTGTTTTGGCGATTGACGCGCATCCAACGCCCAAGTCATGGCGGTAGATTTTACGGCATACCCCAGTTTTTACGGCATACCCCAGTTTTTACGGCATATCCCAAACATCTACTTAGAGGCCAACGGCGGAAAGGATGAGACCCCAGCCCGCGCCAATAACGTACATCATAATCAGGAACACGACGTTTTCGCGGGCGCTGCGGTTGGTGCGGAACAGCACCAGGTAGCCCACGCCGGCGGAGATAAGCGTGCCGGCGAGCATCGGTGCCAGCTGCAGCGCGCCTTCCAGATACAGCTGCGTGATGACGACGCTGGCCGAGCAGTTGGGAATCAGGCCGACAAGCGCCGAGCCCAGGACCGCAAGCGTCTCGTTGCCGCGCAGGAACTGCTCGATTGCGGACTCGCCGAACGTCTCGAGCACGGCGACCAGAATCAGCGTCACCAGAAAAATGAATACCGATACCTGTATGGTGTGCGAGATCGCACTGCGGATAATCGACAGAACGGGCGCGCCCTCGTGGGAGTGGTCGTGGCTGTGGCCGTGGTGGTGCTCATGCTCGTCCGTGTGACCGTGATCATGGCTGTGTCCGTGGTCGCGCTCATGTTCATCTTCATCATCATCGCAACCGCAATGGTCGCGCTCGCATAACTCGTGGATGTGGTCGGCGCTCACGCCCGCCTCGGCCACCTCGTCGATGATGTCACCGCCAGTGTGGTCGTCGTGCGCGCAGTTCACGTGGGCCGGGTTGGCCGCGATTCCCAGCACGGTACGGCGAATCGCCGCATGCGCGCGAGCGTTACGACGCAGACCGCGAATGGCGGCGTCCACGATAAAGCCCGTAACCAGCGCGATCAGTGCCTTCGAAGCCAAAAGCATCGCCATGGTCTGCAAGGGCACCTGCTCGGCGAGCAACAGCGGCAGCATCTCATCGGAGGTCGAAAGGAACACCGCCACCAACGTGCCCAAGGTCACGACACGACCGGCGTACAGCGTGGCCGCCATTGCCGAAAAGCCGCACTGCGGCACCATGCCCAGTAACGAGCCAACCACGGGGCCCGCGGCACCAGCGCGCTTGATGGCGCCGTTAACGCTGTCACCCGCGACGTGCTCCAGGGTCTCGAGGGCCAGATACGTCACCAACAAAAATGGCACCAGCGACAGCGTGTCCTTGCCGGCGTCGAGCAAAATATCAATCAGCAAATCCATGACGGATGGAACCTTTCGTGTCTTTCGGCAGCATTGTAAAAGTCCTAGCGGTCAACTAGGGTATTGTAGTTGTCCCGGGCGCGGTGCCAATAGTTGCCCATGGTAAACTATCATCTCGCCACAACTCAGTAACCCCGAGCCGCGCGACGCGGCCCGTCCAAGGAGCAGCCTATGAACGTTTCGCAAGCACTCGAATACGAACGCCAGCCGTTTATTCCCATGTTTATCTATGGCGACCACGGTGCCATGGAGTCCGAACGCCAGAAGGGCGAAGAGGCCCTCAAGGTGCTCGAGACCGAGTATTTTACTGCCGAGGACGACCCCGGCTTCGACTTTGCCACCGTGCGCGACCTGGCCGACCGCAACCGCGACCTTTGCGACCAGATTGGCGAGGCACGCCTGCGCAATGTGACGCCCGCGACGCTCTCGCGCGGCCTGTCCGACGCCGACACCTGCGCCGCCATCGGCAAGATGCAAAAGCGCACCGCCGCGTCCGTTATGCGCGAGATCCGCGGTGACCGCGACGCGCTCGGCGTGGCCTACGCCCGCAAGCCCATCCAGGGCACCGTGCTCGGTATCGACATCGAGACCACCGGCCGTGCACCCGAACGCGGTTATATCATCAACGTCGGCTGGGAGATCATGGAACTCACCAGCGACGCCATCCCGCACGACGCCGAGGCGCACTACTGTGGCCTGCCCGACATCTACCGCGGCGAAGATGTGCCGCTGTCGAATATCCACCACATTACCTGGGACGACATCGACGGCAAAAAGCCGTTCCGCGAGAACAAGGAGCTGCAGAAGCAGCTGCTCAAGCTCATGAAGAAGTATCCGTACATGGCGCACAACGCTGCCTTTGAGGACAGCTGGTTCAAGATTCACCTGGACGGCTACGCCGAGGCGCGCCGCGCCGGCAAGATCATCGTCATCGACTCACGCCAGATCTGCCGCAGCCTGGACGCCGACGTGCGCTCGCTTCCCCGCGAGTCCGCGCCCGCCGCGCTCGAAAACTGGGCGCGCCGCCGCGGCACCCTCGCCGCCGACGCCAACGAACAGCACCTGGGCCTCGACGACACCGACCTCATGCTCCGTACCGTCCAGGCCGAGTTCAACCTCAAGAACCTGTTTGCCAAGTAGATTGCCAATCAGAGACGCCATTCGCGAGCAATATTTGCCGGGCCATAGTGCCCCGCGCAAAAGCGACACGCCGAGGCGCCCCTCTCAAGCGACGCAATGCGGGCCGATATCCAAGTGGATATCGGCCCGTTTTTGCACGTCGTTAAGGTACCCACGTTGACATCGGCGGCCTTATTCGCGCCCACCGATGCCCTTAGCCGCCACTAGGGCCATTCGATAGCAAAAATATCGCAAATTGCATTGACATATGAACATGCGCTCATATAATCGGAAGTAAGTTATATGAGCGCATGTTCATATGAAAGGATATTGCAATGAGCATCCGCGTTGACGAAACGAAACCCGACATCGAGGCCACCGAGCCGATCGTCCCCACCACCTGCTCGCCCGAGGACCTTCCCGACGAGGAGCTGTTGTACGACCTGGCCGACCTGTTCAAAGTCTTCAGCGACACCACACGCATCAAGATTCTCTACGCCCTCATGGGTCGCGAGCTCTGCGTGGCTGACATCGCCGAAGCGACCGCGACCTCGCAGTCTGCGGTGTCGCACCAGCTGCGCACGCTTAAGCAGTCGCACCTGGTCAAGTTCCGCCGCGACGGCCGCAACATTCTCTACTCGCTTGCCGACGATCACGTCTACACCATGCTCAACCAGGGCATGAGCCATATCTGCGAATAGCAATCAACCACGGTATCAGCGCGGCCGGCACCCAGACCGCTAACACAGGGAAAGGAACCCACCATGAAAAAGCAGTTTAAGCTCGACGAGATCGATTGCGCCAACTGCGCGCGTGAACTTCAGGACGAGCTGGCTAAGCTCGAGGGCGTCAAGTCCGTTTCGGTCAACTTTATGACCCAAAAGCTGACGCTCGAGGCCGACGACGCCAAGTTCGACGAGGTCCTGGACCGCGTCGTTGAGTTCACCGCCGACGCCGAGCCGGACTGCGAGATCATTCTCTAACCCGCGCATACGTTGACCCCTGCGAGGCCGCGCTTGCCGCGGCCTTTGCTCGCGAAATTATATGAGCGAGTGTTCATACGCTCAAATGAGAGGTTTGAATCATGACAGCCGCCGATCCCAAAAAGAAAAAGAAGAAGCGCAAGAAGAAAGAGTCCCTTGAGCATAAGCGCAACCGCATCCTGGTAGCACTGGGCATTTTTGCCGTGGTGTACGCCCTCGATGAGCTCGGCACCCTCACCGCCGCATTCGGCACCCCGGGCGACATCTACGCCAGCTTTGTGCTGTTCCTCGTGCCGTTTTTGATTGCCGGCTACGACGTACTGCAAAAGGCATTCAATAACATCCGCCGCGGCAAGGCCTTCGACGAGAGCTTCCTCATGGCCGTCGCGACCATCGGCGCGTTCGCCATGGTGCTCTTCCCCGACACCGACCCACACATGGCCGAAGGCGCCGCCGTCATGCTGTTCTACCAGGTCGGCGAGTTGTTCCAGGCATACGCCGTGGGCAAGAGCCGCAAGTCGATCAGTGCCATGATGGACATCGCTCCCGACTACGCTAACGTCGAGCAAGCCGACGGCACACTCGAACAGGTCTTTCCCGATGACATCGCCGTCGGCACCGTCATCGTCGTCAAGCCCGGCGAGCGCGTGCCTATCGACGGCGTCATCGTCGAGGGCGAAACCCAGCTCGACACCGCCGCGCTCACGGGCGAGTCAGTCCCCCGCCCCGCCAAGTCCGGCGACGATATCATCAGCGGCTGCATCAACATGACGGGCCTCATCCACGTGCGCACCACCAAGCCCTTTGGCGAGTCCACCGTCGCGCGCGTCCTGGAACTCGTGGAGAATGCCAGCGAAAAGAAGGCGCGCACCGAGAACTTCATCACGCGCTTTGCCCGCGTCTACACGCCCGCCGTCACCGGCGCGGCCGCGGTGCTCGCACTTGGCGGCGGCCTGATCACCGGTGCCTGGTCCGACTGGATTCTGCGCGGTCTGACCTTCCTGGTCGTCAGCTGCCCGTGCGCCCTCGTGATCAGCGTACCGTTGAGCTTCTTTGGCGGCATCGGCGGCGCGTCCAAGCTGGGCGTTCTCATCAAGGGCTCCAACTACCTCGAGACGCTCGCCGACGTGGATACCGTCGTCTTCGACAAAACCGGCACGCTCACCAACGGCACGTTCTCGGTCGTCGCGGTGCACCCCGAGGCAGGCTATACCGAGCAGTCGCTACTCGAGGTCGCGGCCCTTGCGGAGTCGTTCTCCGATCACCCCATCGCGCAGTCCGTGCGTTTCGCCTACCAGGGCGAGGTCGACCCCAAGCGCGTTAGCGACTCCGCCAACGACGCGGGCCACGGCGTGACGGCAACCATCGACGGTAAGCACGTCGCCGTTGGCAATGCAAAGATGCTCGCCGCGGCCGGCGTTGAAGCACCGGACTGTGAGGTTGTCGGCACGATTCTCCACGTGCTCGTTGACGGCGTGTACGCCGGTCACATCGTGATTGCAGACACCGTTAAGGCCGATGCCGGACAGACGCTCCGTGACCTGCACGCCGCCGGCATCAACCGCACCGTTATGCTCACGGGCGACCGCGAGGAAGTTGCCGCTGCGGTGGCCAAGCAGCTCGGCCTCGACGAGTTCCACGCGCAGCTGCTGCCGAGCGATAAGGTCGAGCGCGTCGAGGCGCTGCTTGCGGCCGAATCGGGCAAGGGCAAGCTCGCCTTTGTAGGCGATGGCATCAACGATGCGCCCGTGCTCACCCGCGCAGACGTTGGCATTGCCATGGGCGCCATGGGCTCCGACGCTGCGATCGAGGCCGCCGACGTTGTGCTCATGGATGACAAGCCGTCCAACATCTCCCGCGCTATTCGCGTGGCGCGCAAGACCATGACGATTGTTTGGCAGAACATTATCTTTGCGCTGGGCATTAAGCTGCTGATCCTTGTGCTGGCAGCGCTGGGCATCGCCAATATGTGGCTTGCCGTCTTTGGCGACGTGGGCGTGGCGATCATCGCCATCCTGAACGCCATGCGCGCGATGGGTGTCAAGAACCTGTAGCGCCTGTGGTCCCTCCGGCCGGGGCCGGGCTTGGTTTTGAAAACGTCCTCGACCAATGAAGCGCCCCCGTTCTGCTCCTTCGGAGCTACGAACGGGGGCGCTTCTGGTCTGCGGAATGTTTTCAAAACCAAGCCCGGCCCCGGCCTGCGGCGACACAACTGGCGGTTCTTGGGCATCGCTTGCTGGCGGGGTTCCTTGTCTGAGTTGGACTTAGTTGGCGGGGCTATTGATCCCGGTCGCTGCCCCGTCTCAGCATCGATCTTAGCTTCTCGAAGCTCTCCTCGCTCAGGCAGTGCTCCATGTGGCAGCCCTCTTGCGACGCGACCTCGGGCGTTACGCCTGCGTCCTCTAGCAGCCCTACAAAAAAGCAGTGGCGCTCCCACATTTGACGAGCGACCTCCAGCCCTCGTTCTGTCAGATGAACATCTCGTTTGCCCATTTCGACATAGCCGTTGCTCTCCAAGGCCGCCATGGCTTTAGAGACGCTTGCTTTGGTTACGCCCAAGTATTCGGCAACGTCGATCGAGCGCACGATGCCCTGACGTTCCGATAGGACGTAGATCGATTCGAGATAGTCTTCTCCGGATTCACGTAGGGCCATGGGCCGCCTTTCGCGATGGCTTCTAGTTAGCCTTTGGATACTTTTACTTGATTTACTTTACCGCAAAAGTTGCCCATGTCTTACTACGTTGTTTAAAAAGTTAACCGTGTTTCACAAAACGCACGGGACGAAATCAAAACTGGGACACGCCCCGCAAGGAGTGTCCCCCAACTGCCGGCAGAAAAGGAACGTCCCCAGATGCCGAATCCGCAGCTACAGCAGGCCAAAGTGTTTGGCGGCGTTGTAGATGCCGTCGTCGTCCACGGCGGCCGTCACGTAGGTCGCCGCGGCCTTCACGGTATCCTGCGCGTTGCCCATGGCCACGCTCGTGCCCACGGCGGAAAACATCGACAGGTCGTTCTCGCCATCGCCAAAGGCGATCGCCTCGCTCGCGTCGATATCCAGCCGCTCGAGCGTCGCCGCCACGCCCAGGTCCTTGCCGCCGTTGGCCGGAATAATGTCGCAGAACAGATCACACCAGCGCGTGGTGAGCGAATGCGACACGGCGTCGGTCACGATATGTTCGTCGGCAGGGTCCACAAAGGCGCAGAACTGGTAAACCGGCGCGTCAAAAGCGTGCTCAAACGGTTCCTCGTGGTAGACAATCCCCGCGTTGCTGCCGGCCGTCACCACGCGCTCGGACAGGCGGTTCACAAACGAGTTCTCGCCCTGCATACACAGCGAGTCATAGCGCCCCTGCGCCACCTGGTCCACAATCACCGCAACGTCGTCCGGGTCAATCGGGCAGCTACGGTAAACGCCCTTGGCATCAAAACAGTGCTGGCCCGAAAGCGTAATGTACGCATCCCAACCCAAGTTGAACAGCCAATCGGGCATCTGGTAGGTCGGGCGACCCGTAGCAATCACACATGCGATCCCCTGCTCGTGAAAGCTGTCGAGCACCTGCTGTGCCGACGCCGGAATCCGGTGGGTCTTAAAGCTCAGCAGCGTGCCGTCGATATCGAAAAACGCGGCCTTGATCATCCTCGCCTACTCCTCGCCCTCGAGCTTCTCGCTCGCCTCGAGCCACGCCATCTCCAACTCGTCCATGGCGGCGTGGGCCTCGTCGATCTTTGCCTGCTGCTCGCCCAGCGCCGTGTAGTTGGTGGGGTCGACCTGAGCCATCGCGGCCTCGGCCTCCTCCACGCGGGCGCGCTGCGTCTCCATTTTGCGCTCGAGCGAGCTCACCTCGCGACGAAGCTTCTGGCGTTCGGCGTTGGAAAGGCCATTGGGCTGGCCGCTCGACTTGGGCTTTTCGGCCGCAGCCGCCGCGGCACCGGTGTCAAACGTGCCGGTCTTGGCGCTCGGCGCACCCACGGGCTCGCCCTCGGCGGTGGCGTTGCACAGGCACAGGTACTGGTCCACGCCGCCGGGCATATGCGTCAGGTGGCCGTCGAGCAGCGCCCACTGCTGGTCGGTCACGCGCTCCATAAGGAAGCGGTCGTGCGTCACCAGGATCAGCGTGCCGGGCCAGCCGTCGAGCAGGTCCTCGACAATCGCGAGCATGTCGGTATCCAGGTCGTTGCCGGGCTCGTCCAGGATAAGCACGTTGGGCTCGTCCAGGATCGTCAGCAGCAGCGACAGGCGACGGCGCTGGCCGCCCGAAAGATCGCCGATGCGACTCCAGAGCTGCTGTGTCGTAAAGCCCAGGCGCTCGCAAAGTTTCTCGGGCGAAGTCTCCTTGCCGTCGATGACGTAGTACTTCTTATAGTTGCCGAGCACCTCGCGGATCGTGTCACCCATGTAGGGCTCGAGTTCCTCGAGCTGCTGCGACAGAACGCCAAAGCGCACCGTCTGGCCAATCTTCACACGGCCGCGCGTGGGCTCAATCTTGCCCTGGATCACGTCGAGCAAGGTCGACTTGCCGGCGCCGTTCTCGCCCAAAAGACCATAGCGGTCGCCCGCACCAATGAGCCAGGTCACGTCGGTGAGCACCTGCTTGGGCGCGCCATCGGTATCCGCATAGCCGGCGTCCACATCGACCACGTCGATAACCTGCTTGCCCAGGCGGCTCACGGCCAGGCGCTTGAGCTCCAGCTCGTCGCGCACGGGCGGTACGTCGGCGATCAGCTCGCGGGCGGCATCCACGCGAAACTTGGGCTTGGTGGAGCGCGCCTGGGCACCGCGGCTCAGCCACGCGAGCTCCTTACGTGCCATGTTGCGACGGCGCTCCTCGGTAACGGCGGCCATGCGGTCGCGCTCCACGCGCTGCAGGATGTATGCCGAATAGCCGCCCTCGAAGGGGTCGACCTGGCCGTCGTGGACCTCCCACATGCTGGTGCAGACCTCGTCCAAGAACCAGCGATCGTGCGTGACCACGAGCATGGCGCCCTGACCGCGCTGCCAGCGGGCCTTTAAGTGACGCGCAAGCCAGTTGATGGTGCGCATGTCCAGGTGGTTGGTGGGCTCGTCGAGCATGAGCACGTCGTAGTCGCCGATCAGCAGGCGCGCGAGGTCCACGCGACGGCGTTGGCCGCCCGAAAGCTCGCCTACCGTGCCCTCCCAGGGCACATCGCTGATGAGGCCGGCCAGAATCTGGCGCGTACGCGGACTCGACGCCCACTCATACTCGGGCGTGTCGCCCACGACGGCATGATGCACGGTGTCGGTATCAACCAGGTCGTCCTTTTGGCCGAGCAGGCCGATCGTGGTGCCGCGACGGTGCGTCACGCGGCCGTCGTCGGGCTCCAGCGTGCCGGCAAGCACGCTCAACAGCGTCGACTTGCCGTCGCCGTTTTTACCGACAATACCAATGCGGTCGCCCTCGCCCACGCCGAGCGTCACGCTATCGAAAATATGCTTGGTGGGAAACTCTAGGCTGACGGAATCGCATCCCAAAAGAATCGCCATATGCCCTGCTCCTTCGTAGAAATTCAACGTTGTCCATGATAGCAGCGAAAAGGCAGGACGCACACGGCACACAAAAGGCGGGCCATCTCCCAAAAGAGATGACCCGCCTCTCCAATCAGTCCCGCGACAACCGTGGCCGCCGCGGGCCTCAAGCATGTCCCGGACTAGGAGAACATGCCGGTGAGGTAATCATTCAGCCGCTTATCCTTGGGCCGTTGGAAAATCTCGTCGGTCTCGTCGTACTCGACCATATCGCCCATGTAGAAGAACGCCGTGCGGTTGGACACGCGCGACGCCTGCTCCATGTTGTGCGTCACGATGACGATGGCACGGTCGGCAACGATCGACGACATCAGGTCCTCGATCGCCAACGTCGAGATGGGGTCGAGTGCCGAGCAGGGCTCGTCGAACAGAATCACGTCGGGGTTGAGCGCCAGCGTGCGCGCGATGCACAGGCGCTGCTGCTGACCGCCCGAAAGCGCATAGGCGCTCTTGTCGAGCTTGTCCTTGACCTCGTCCCACAGCGCCGCGCCGCGCAGGCTTTCCTCGACCATGCGATCGAGCTCGTCGCGGTCGGTGATGCCGTGGCGCTTGGGCGCAAACGTGATGTTGTCGCGAATGGACTTGCGAAACGGATTGGGCTGCTGGAACACCATGCCAATGGAACGACGCAGCTCGTACGTGTTCTCGGTCTTGGTGTTCACGTTGCGCCCGCGGTAGTTGATCTCGCCCTCCACGCGGCAGCCGCGAATCTCGCGATTCATAAGGTTGAGGCTGCGCAAGAAGGTCGACTTGCCGCAGCCCGAAGGCCCGATGAGCGCCGTGATCTCGCCCTTGTGGAAGTCGAGCGACGTATTGTGCAGCGCATGGTGGTCGCCATAGTACACGTTGACGTCCTTGGTGGAGAGCACGACCTCGTCGCTCACGGCCTTGCCGCTCACGCGCACGCGCTTTTCGCTCTCCCCCACGCTCGACAGAAAGTCCTGGGTCTCGGACGCGGCCGCTTCGGTTGCGGGCGTTGCATTCATCTCGCTCATTCGGCCGTCATCTTCCTTGCCAGTTGTTTGCCCACGATACGGGCGACTACGTTAAACAGCAGCACGCAGATCATCAGCAGTGCGGCAGTTCCCCAAACGATCTGCTGGGCCTCGGGGCTGCCCTCGCCATAGATCTTGTAGATGTGCACGGCGAGCGACTCACCGGGACGGAACACGTTCCAGGCGCAAGTGGGGCTCGACAGGTTAAAGCTCAAGAAGTTCAGACGCACCGGCGAGCTCATGCCCGAGGTAAAGAGTAGCGCCGCGGCCTCACCAAACACGCGGCCGGCCGAAAGCACGATGCCCGTCACGATGGCAGGCATGGCCTCGGGGATCAGGATGTGCAGCGTGGCCTCCCAGCGAGTGAGGCCCATGGCCAGGCACGCATCGCGCTGGGCCTGCGGCACGTCCTCGAGCGCCTGCTGAATCACGCGCACCAGGATGGGGATGTTGAACATGGTGAGCGCGACGGCGCCGGAGATGATGGAGTACTTCCAGCCCAGCTGCACCGAGAACACTAGAAAGCCGAACATGCCGACGACGATGGAGGGCAGCGAAGACAGCGTCTCGATGGCGGTCGAGGCGATGTCGCGGATGGGGCCGTCCGGCGCGTACTCAACCAAAAAGACCGCGCCGCCCAGGCTGATGGGCACCGAGATGACCAGGGTGATCAGCAGCAGGTAGAACGAGTCGAACAGCTGGTAGAGCACACCGCCCTGGGTTCCGTTGGCGCGCGCGGGCTGCGTGAGAAAGCCCGGCTGGAACAGCGTCGAGATGCCCTCGAACAGGATGTAGGCCACCATGGAGACGACGATGAGCATGACGATGGCGACGATCGCCGTCAGCACGCCCGTGGCGATGCGGTCCTGCCTTTGGACACGCCCGAGTCTCGCCTCGTCGATATGGATGCGCGTGCTAGCCACGAGCCTTCGCCCCCTTGCGGCCAATGAGATGGATGATCAGGATGAAGATGAGGCTCATGCCCATCAGCAGCAGGCCGAGCGCCCACAGGACGTCGTCTTGGGCCGACCCCTCGGCATAGACCGCCATAGATGTGGTGAGCGTGGTGGTGATGGTGGAGGCCGGCGACAGCAGCGACGTCGGCATGGCCTCGATACCGCCGATAACCATGCGCACGGCAAGCGTCTCGCCAAAGGCGCGCGTCATGCCAAGGATGACTGCGGTCATGAGCGAGGGCATGGCGCTCTTGAGCACCACGTGCCAGATGGTCTGCCAGCGGGTGTAGCCCAGCGCGAGCGAGCCCTGGCGGTAGCTGTCGGGCACGGCGCGCAGGCCATCGACCGAAAGCGTGGTCATCGTCGGCAGAATCATGACGGCCAGCACGATGGCGCCGGGCAAGATGCCCAGGCCTGTGCTCACGTGGAAAACGCTCTTCATAAAACCGACGACCACGTGAAAACCGATCAGGCCAAAGACGACCGAGGGAATGCCGGTCAAAAGCTCAATGAGCGGCTGAAAGACCTTGGAGCCAAACTTAGGCTGAATCTCGACCGCAAAGATGGCAGAGCCGATGGCGATGGGCAGTGCGATGAGCGTGGAGAGCACCATGACCGCAAACGAGGTGACGATCAGGGGCAGGGCGCCAGTGTAGGGCAGGCCGTTTTCGGCCGTGTTGGCCAGGTCCCACTTGGTGCCGGTGAAGAACTCAACGATCGAGACGCCGTCCTTAACAAAAGCCGAGAGGCCCTTTTGAGCGACCATAAAGATGAGCGCGGCAACGACAAGCGTCACGAGCGCTACGCACGCGCCCGTGACGCCCAGGCCCACGTTCTCAAGGTCGCGCTTTGGCAGCTGTTTTGCCATTGCAAACCTTTCCGGGGCGATTACTTATTTAGCGGAGACCTTGCCGCTGGCGTCCTTGACGACCTTCATGGCAGAGACGGGAATAAAGCCCTGCTCCTCGACGAGCTTGCCCTGGACGTCGTCGGAAAGCATGAACTCCAGGAAGGCCTTGGTGGCGTCGTCAGCGTCCTTAGCGCAGTACATGTGCTCGGTCGCCCAGATCTTAAAGGAGTCGTCGGTGACGTTTGCGCTCTTGGGCTCTACGCCCTCGACCTTGATGGCATTGAACTTGGAGTCATCGAAGTGCGAGAAGTCGAGGTAGGAGATGGCGTTGTCGGTGCTGCCCATCTGAGTCTGGACATCGCCGGACTTGTCGAGCTCGGCGTCGCCCTTAAAGTCGACGGCCTCGTCGCCAAAGACGGCGGCCTCGAAGGTGGCGCGGGTACCGGAGCCGGCCTTGCGGTTGAGGACGACGATCTTGGCGTCGTCGCCGCCAACCTCCTTCCAGTTGGTGATCTGGCCGGAGAAGATGCCCTTGAGCTGCTCGAGGGACAGGTCGTCGACCTTCACGTTCTTGGAGACGACGGGGCCCATGCCCACGACAGCGACCTCGTGATCGACGAGGTTCTTGACCTGATCGGCCTCGAGCTTGGTCTCGGCGAAGACGTCGGAGTTACCGATGGTGACGGTGCCGGCGGCAACAGCGGTCAGGCCCTTGCCCGAACCGTTGCCCGAACCGGAGACGGAGACGTCGGGGTTGGCATCCATAAACTTCTCGGCAGCAGCCTCGACGAGAGCCTGGAACGAAGAGGCGCCGTCGTAGGTCACCTCGCCCGAGACGGACTCGGCAGCAGCGGCACTGCCCTCAGCAGCGGTGTTGGCGGCGTTGGAGCCACCGCAACCAACGAGACCGAGACCGACGATGCTGGCAAGACCACCAGCAAGGCCGAGGAACTGACGACGAGAATAAGCCTGATCGAGCATGATCTTCCTTTCATACATGCGACTCGCGGGCACCCTGCCCGCTTTGCTGTTTGGAAAGATACGGCCTCGATCGGTCAGCGCCCGCGCCAACTGCGGTTTCTTACGGGCTATTGATAGACCCTTACCGCAAGCTCTGCCCAGCCTTTACAAACGGATAACAATCCAGCGCCGAACATGGCGCACCTTTTACACCGGAGGAGCGTCCCCAACGACTATCCCACCGCAACAGAAAAAGCCCGGGCAAAAGCACCGGGCTCGTATCCAAGCAGGATATAGGGGTTTCCCAGGTGCCCGAGATTGCCCCGAAAGAGGAGCGCCGCGTACTTTGGTACGCAAGCGACGGTTTGAGGGGCAAGGTCGGGTGCCTGGGGAAGCCCTACAGCTCGAGTTCGTTTAGACGTAGGATTGCCGCGATATAGATCTTGAGCGCTTGCTTGAGCTGTTCCTCGTTGGCGCACTCGTTGGGGCCGTGCATCTGGCCGCCCCATGCGGGCAGCTCTAAGCCGGTCTCCTCGGGGCCAAACGATACGGCGCGGGCAAAGTTGCGCGCGTACGTGCCGCCGCCCATGGCGAAGGGCTCGGCATGCTTACCCGTAAACTCGTTATAGGTATCGATAAGCGCCTTCACGGCCGGATCGTCGGCCGAAACTGAGAACGGCACCTTGGCACGACCCACGCGATACGTCACACCAAAGCGGCCCACGAGCGGCTCGAGCTGCTCGCAGATGGTATCGGCACTGGTGCTATCGGGGAAGCGCACGTCGATGACCTGCTCAATGTGGCCATCCGCCACGCGAATGACGCCAGCGTTGCAGGTAAGCGGGCCAAACGCCGGACTCGTCGCATCGATACCCAGGCCGCGGCCATAGGCGTCCGCATGCACAAAGGCCAAAAACTTGACAAACTCGTGCTCGGCAGGCGTCAGCAGGCGCTCATCGCGTGCACCAAACGCGTCCTCAGCCTCGCGCAGATACGCCACGATCAGGCCGACGGCGTTGATGGTGCCCTCAGGCATCGAAGCGTGGCCGCCAATACCGTGGGCGAAAATCTGCGCATGCCCGCTATCGAGCGCCGTGATCTCCAGGCGGTCGGCGTTCTCGACGGGCGCTGGCAGCTCATCGGCGGCAATCGCAAGCTCGCAGATAGACTGCGACGGAATAGCGTTGCTCGCCTCGGCACCGCTCCAGGACACAATGCGCCCGCCGTCGGTCTTGGAGCTCACAAATGTCGCCCCAAACTGGCCCTTCTCGGCATTGCAGACCGGGAACTCGGCATCGGGCGTAAACAGAAAGTCGGGGTTCGCGTGGTTCTCCAGATAATGGTGAACGTCGGACATGCCCACTTCCTCATCGCAGCCCAGCAGCGCACGGAAGGTATAGCGCGGCACGATGCCGTGCTTGAGCAGGTAAGCGCCGGCGTAGAGCGACAACACGGCCGGACCCTTGTCGTCGATCACGCCACGGCCGAGCAGCCAGCCCTCGCGGCGCTCCATCGCAAACGGGTCGGTGCTCCAACCGGGGCCAGCGGGCACCACGTCCACATGGCAGATAGTCGCAAGCTGCTTATCGCCGCGGCCCGGGATATCGGCGATTCCCACAAAGCCCTCGTCATCGCTCGTCTGGTAGCCGAGCTTTTGCGCAATGCCGAGCGCGCAATCGAGCGCATCACGGACCGGGCGGCCAAACGGCGCACCGGGCTCCGCATCGGCAGCAACTGCCACGGACGGATAGCTCACCAGCTGCTCGATATCGGCGACGACATCTTCCCAGACCTCGTCGACATACTCGGTAACGTTCTGCTCCACCTGATTCATGGACGACCTCCTTACCAATGAGCGGCAAGCGTACCCGCCCCTCACATTACGTCATTAGATAGCGAAAAGTTTAGCAAGCTCGGCCGCCGAGTGCACCACCGCATCGGCACCCGCCGCCTCATGCTCGCCCAGCACCGCCGCGCCCGAATAGATGCCAATGCACGGCACGCCCATTGTGTGCGCGCCCTCGACGTCGTTAAAGCGGTCGCCGATCATCACGGCCTCGTCGGCAGTCGCGCCAAGCGCCGCCAGGGCGTCGCGGACCGAATCGGCCTTGGTCTCGCGTCCCTGCGGCGGATTCATGCCAACCACCGCCTCAAACTGAGAAAGCCCCAGCTCATGCACCATGTCGATACACTTTGCCTCCATGCGAGACGTCGCCACGGCCATGCGATGACCCTGCGCCGCCAAGCCATCGAGCAGCTCGGGGATTCCGTCGAACACGGGATACTCCTCCGGACCCAGCTCGTCAAAAAAGGCACGGTACTCGTCGGCCACCACGAGCGACTCCTCGCGCGTAAAGCCGTAAAAGTCGTGGAAGCTCTTCCACAGCGGAGGCCCGATCATGCGATGCAGGTCACCCATCTGCGCCTCCGAAAACCCGCGCGCGGCCAACGTTTTGCGTGTCGAGGTCATCACCGCCCGGCCCGTATCTGCCACCGTGCCGTCAAAATCGAACAGCACGACCGGCCGCCTGCATATCTCTAACGCCTCCATCGGCATTCCTCTTCCCCAGTTGACGATTTCCACACCGACACTTCAAACTGTTGACTATTCAACAATTGAACCTAGCAATGTAGAGCAACTCAACTATACTTGTCGCACTTTGCTCTCAGAAGGCGGCGCGCAAACGCCCCAACGAAAGGTGCAATTATGTCTTTTGCCATCATAACCGACTCCACGTCGGACATCTCCCCCGCCCGTGCCCAAGAGCTCGGCATTTACGTGATTCCGCTGCATGTGATTATCGAAGGCGAGGATCTGCTCGACCAGGTGCAGATTACCGCCGGGGAGTACGTCGCCCGCATGGCAGGCTCCGAGCAGCTGCCGCACACCTCGCAGCCGAGCGCCGGCGAGTTCAAGGCACTCTTTGACCGCGTGCTCGCCGACGGCCACGATAGCGCGATCTTTATCTCGCTGTGCAGCGAGTGGTCCGCCTGCTATGCCAACGCCAGCCTGGTGGCCGAGACCCACGAGCTTGACGTGCGCTGCATCGATTCGCGCACCGGCTCGGGCGCCGAGGGCCTGCTGGTGGAGTACGCGTTGGCCATGCGCGAGGACGGCCGCAGCCTGGACGAGACCGAGGCGCAGATCCGCGCGACGTTGCCCGACGCCCATCTGCTGCTGATTCCCCGCACGCTCGAGAACCTGGTCAAAAACGGCCGCGCCCCCAAACTCGCCGGCCAGCTGACGCAGATGCTCAACATTCGCCTGGCCGTTTCGCCGGAGTGGAAATCGGGCGAGATCAAGGCCATCAAAAAGGGCCGCGGCGCCAAGCGTATCGTCGCCAACACCATGGCAGACTGCCTCACGTTTTTGGACGAGCACCCGGGCTCAAGCGTTCGCGTGCTCACGACCGGCGCCGCCGAGGAGCAGGAACTTGTCAACGAGGCGCTCGCGGGCCAGGACTACGTAGACGCCGGCACCGGCCCCATCGGCTGCACCATCGCCACCCATGTAGGCGTCGACGCCATCGCCATCAGCTACTGCCCCCGCTACCAGCCAACTCGCTAGGGACGCCCACACCAGTTGCGGTGGAATAGGGACTGCTTTTTGCTTATCAGCCGCAAATCAATCCCTATTCCACCGCAACTTAGAAGCAGTTCATTTGGGACGGGGCTAAAAAGACTGGCATGTAACGTTACGCACCGGTCTTTTTAGCCCCGTCCCATTTTAGCTACTCTACATCAGCCCGCTCAGGGCAATGTCAACGGCCTCGTTGAGGTCGTCGGTAATGTGTACCAGATCCGGATCGAGCGGACTGATCATACCGGCATCCATCACCGGGCCGTTGAGCCAGTCGAACAGGCCCTGCCAATACTCGGTTCCCACCAAAACGAGTGGCATACGCTTGACCTTGTGCGTCTGCACCAGCGTGAGCACCTCGAACATCTCGTCGAGCGTGCCAAAGCCGCCGGGGAACACGATGGCACCCGAGCTGTACTTAACGAACATGGTCTTGCGCACAAAGAAGTAGCGGAAGTCCATGCCGAGGTTCACGTATTTGTTGAGCCCCTGCTCGTGCGGAAGCTCGATACCCAGGCCGACCGACTTGCCGTTAGCGCTCGCCGCTCCCCTGTTGGCTGCCTCCATGACGCCGGGACCGCCGCCGGTGATAACCGCCACGCCGCGCTGGGCGATTTTGCGCCCGACGGTACGCGCCGCCTTGTAGAGCGGATCGGTCTTGGGCGTGCGGGCGCTACCGAAGATGGTCACCGCAGGTCCAAGCTCGGCAAGTGCGCCAAAGCCATCGACAAACTCTGCCTGAATTCGCAGCACGCGCCAGGGGTCGGCGTGCAGCCAGTCAGTCGACTCCTCGGGCGCCAGCAGGTTGGCGTAGGTGTTGTCCTTAGGAATCATGGGGCCGCGCATGACCACGGGGCCGCGGCGGTACGTCTCGTCGTAGGCAGGCTCGCCCTCGACGTTCTCATTCTTAATCATGGGTACTCCTATCGAGAAAAAGAAAAGCGGGCGGGGTCGACGCCATGCGTCAAACACCCGCCCGAACATCAACTATTCGGTATGGTACCCACGATGCATCAAGCACTTGCAAGCTATCGGTCAGCGGTCGCGCAACCGGTGTCAGCGAATGCGACGACCGGCTGGCGCTCGACCATTGCCGTTGCCCACGCTCTGCAAGCGTGTCTGTCGCCCTTAGTAATCCACCGCCGCAGGGCTGTTCATCCAATCGCTCACAAACGCGCCGTAACGGCCCTCGATAATGGCCTGGCGGGCACGCTGCATAAGGTTGAGCAGGTAGTAGATGTTGTGCATCGAAAGCAGAATGCCGCCGAGCATCTCCTTCTGCGTGACCATGTGACGGATGAGCGCACGGCTGTAACCGCCCGTGCACACCGGGCAGGTGCAGGTGGGATCGATGGGACCGTCGTCGTGCGCAAAGCGAGCGTTGCGGAAGTTGAGGCGACCCTCGCTGGAGAATGCCGTGCCCATACGGCCGGTGCGCGTCGGCAGCACGCAGTCAAACATGTCGATGCCCACGCCAACGCCGCGCACGAGCGTGGTCGGGTTGCCGACACCCATCAGGTAGCGCGGCTTATGCTTGGGCATGTACTCGCTCACGAGCGGCGCCAGGGTCTCGAACATGGTCTCGTGATCCTCGCCCACCGAATAGCCACCGATACCATAGCCCGGGAAGTCGCCGCACTCCTCCAGATGGCGCAGCGAACGCAGGCGCAGATCCAGGTGCATGCCGCCCTGAACGATGCCAAAGAGCGCCTGGTCATCGCGGGTATGCGCCTTATAGCAGCGCTCGGCCCACATGCTCGACAGCTCAACGGCGCGCTCAACGTAGGCGCGCGTGGCGGGATAGCCCGGGCACTGGTCGAGCTGCATGCAGATATCGGAGCCGAGTTTCATGGCGATTTCCATGTTGTCCTCGGGCGTCCAAAACACGTGGCGGCCGTCGTAATCGTTGACGATAAAGCGCACGCCCTCGTCGGTGAGCTTGACGGCATCGTTGTGGCTGAAGACTTGGAAACCGCCCGAGTCGGTGAGGATGGGGCCGTGCCAGTTCATGAACTTGTGCAGGCCGCCCAGCTCGGCGATGGTGTCCTCGCCGGGACGCATGGACAGATGATAGGTATTGGCGAGCACGATCTGGGCGCCGAGCTTCTTGACAGTCTCGGTAGGAATGCCCTTGACGTTTGCCTTGGTGCCCACGGGCATAAAAATCGGCGTCTCGATGTCGCCGTGCGGGGTGTGCAGTACGCCGGCACGCGCGTGCGTCGTCGGGTCCTCGGCGATCAGGTCGAATTTAAAAAGGTTCTGGTCCATAAACTGGAACTCCTTGGTTGCGGTTCATACGCAAACCATTATACGGGCAACCCGCAAGAAGCACCGACTCGACAGAAACTGGCGCAAGAGGTGGCGCGGCAGGGACACGGCAAATGAGCGAGGATTTTTGGACGCTTGACACATGAGCGCGGATAATCTCCCACTTTTGCCCAAAACACAGACCAAAAACGGGAGATTATCCACGCTCATTTTACGGCTAGTCATTGGGGACGTTCTTAAACGACTAGTCAAACAAGAACGTCCCCAACGGCTAGTCCAGCGGAACGCGTGGGAGGGTTTTTACAACCACGGCAACGCCGATGTTCTGGCAAAGTCAGCGAGCGGGTCGCATTTGAGACAAGGTGACGTGAAACGAAAGGGCGCTGACCTTCTGGTCGCGCCCTTGAAGTTGAACGTCAGATTGTCCAAATGCGGCCCGCGCAGCGTCGAGCCGTTACGCGGTTTGGTAAAACCGCGTAACCATTAGGGACGCTGGCCCATGCCACCCTCGAGGGTGACAGTCTCGCCGTTCATGTACTTAAAGTCGGGACCGCAGAGCTGAACGACAACGCGGCCGATTTCCTTCTCGACGTCGCCGTAGTGGCCTGCCGGCGGCATGTGGACGTTGGCCTTGAACGCCTCGGGATAGGCATCCTGGAAGTTCTCGAGCGCAGCGGTCCAAGCAAGCGGGCAAACGATATTGACGTTGATGCCGTCCTTGCCCCACTCGTTGGCAGCGACGCGGGTCAGACCGCGGATGCCTTCCTTGGCAGCGGCGTAGCTGCACTGGCCATAGTTGCCAAACAGGCCGGCGCCCGAAGCAAAGTTGACCACGGAGCCCTTGGTCTCCTTCAGGTGCGGGTAGGCCTTCTGCATGTACAGGTAGGTGGCATACAGACCGGAATAAATGGCCAGGTTGAACTGGTCCATGGTGTGATCGGCGATCGTCACGCCCGAAGCGCTGGCCTGAGCGTTGTTGACGACGGCGTCGATGCGACCGAACTCCTCAATCGCCTTGTCGATAACGTTCTGCACGACGGCCTCGTTGTCCTGGCCGGCGGAGACATCGGCCTGAACAGGCAGAACCTTGACGCCGTACTCGGCCTCGAGGGATTCCTTGGCAGCCTCGAGCTTGGCAACGTTGCGGCCGGTAATGACGAGGTTTGCGCCCTCCTTGGCAAAAGCGATATCGATGCCGTAGCCGATGGAACCAGCGGAGCCGTCCTTAAGCGTGGCCTTGCCGCCGCCGGTAACGATCACGGTCTTACCAGTGAAAAGTCCCATACAAAGTCCTTTCAAATCGCGACGGGCCTGCCCGTCGACTGCGCGCATCCAACTTCACGCGCCAAAAGCTGAAATGCAACTTTAGCGGGTTCAAGTGAAAAATAAAGCCCATGGCAGGCGAACGGCGCAACGTCTTTCGGCGAAGGGAATGTCAAGTACAAACTGGATAAAGTGGCCGAGTTTTTGCTATCGACGCGAGCCATCGAACACGTTTTGAAACTTTGCTGCAGCGCGCGGGATGTCGGCGCGAGACTTTATCATAGGGTGACAAACAACGATGAGGAGCACATGCCTATGACAGACGAGCTGGACCCCCAGACTCAACAGCATATTGATGATTCAGCAGACGTCACTGCAGATGCCGACGCTGTGACCTGCGATGATATTGACCTCGACGACCCCATCTTGGACGAAAGCGCTACGGCGGAAACCCCCGGCGCCGAAGATGCCGGCGAGCAAAACGACGATGCGCCCGCTCAGGACGACGACCCCGTACAGGACGACGCTCCGCAAGCTGCGGGCCCTATCGAGGTTTCTTCGGAAGAAGAGCTCGACGCCGTCATGGACTCCATGATGGATGCCGTCAAAGCGATGAAAGACGCCGTGGCCGACGCTGACGTTGACGCCGAGGAAGAGGAGGCCGCCGAGGCAGCCTCGACCTTTGTACCCGGCGAGACTCCGGTTGCCGACCAGGGCAGCACCATGCCCTCGTTTCTGCAGCTCGAGCATCCCACGATTGGCGCCGATGCGGTCGACCCGCACACAGCAGGCTTTTCTGTGGTCGAGGGCGGCACCGGCAATATCGCCGCGCCGCAGGCTACCGATGCGGACGCCGCCGACACCGCTCGCCCGACCGCCCCGCACTCCCCCGCCGCGAGCCGCGATCTGGGGACCGCCGTCTCGAACACCGCGAACGCCGTGGGCACCTTTATCGCGCAGGGCGCCTCGGCCATGCGCGAGATGAACGCCGCGAAAAAGGCACTTGCCGATGCCCGTGCCCACCTGGCCGAACTTGAGCAGCGCATTGCCGATCAGGCCGAGGAACTCGAGACGCGCCAGGATATCGCAGGCCGCTACGACCAGATTGTCGCCGACCAGCGCCAGGGGATTGCCACGGCCCAAAAGACTGCAGCGGCCGCCGAGATTGACCGTGATGCCCACGCCTCCAAAGCGACAGAGCTCAAGGGTCAGCTCGAACAAATGAAGACAGAGGATGACGCGACTGAGCTCCGTCTGAAGGCCGCGCTCGATGCCGTGGAGGCCCGCGAGGCGAGCTCGCGCGAGACCGGCAACCGCCTCGTTCGACGTCTTGAGGATTCCAAGCGCATCCGCGACAAGGTGAAGGCAGAGCGAGACGCCGGCATTGCCGCCGCACAACAAACCGTCGACGCCACGCGCGCCCAACTCGAGACGCTGCGTCATGAGTATGCCGAGCTGCAACGCAATCCCTCGGCAAATCCCGCCAACTATACGGTGCGCACCAGCGAGCTCTCGATGCAGATTTCCGACACGGCAGATGCCCTGCGTAAAGCCGAAGAAAATGTCCCGCGCATCACCGCCGACCTTGAGCATTCACTTGCCGCAGCCGAGCAGGCCGTCGAGCAGGCTCAAGCCCCTATCGCCGACGCAAAACGCGCGCACCAAGCCGTGACGACCGAAGCCGATGCCGCGCGCGACGAGTTGCAGACGGCGAAGACTGCCGCCGCGACTCGTCAGCGCGAACTGCGCGAGAAGATCGCCGCGGAGGACAAGGCACGCCGCGAGCAGGAGCAGACCATCGCCAACGCCCAAGCAGATGCCGCACATGCGCAGTCGATCATCGAACAGGCGACCGAGGTGCACGACCACCCAGAGATCACCGAGTCGCTTGCAGGGTCCTTGGCCCGAGACAAAGCCGAACACACCGAGACCGAGCGAGAAGTCGCCCAGCTCGAGGCCACCGAGGACGCGGTGCGCGAGCGTACCCGCGACTCACGCATCAAATTCACCGGCGCCATCGTCTGCATCGTCGCCGCAATCCTGGTGATCATCCTAGTCTGGCTGTTCGCAAGCAAGTAACCACTCCCCAACGATTACAAGGACTGTCCCCAGGTGCCGGCACAAAAGGAACGTCCCCAAGTGCCACCTAATGAGAGTGGATAATCTCCCACTTTTGACGAAGAAACACGCCTAAAACGGGAGATTATCCACTCTCATTCAGCGAGCATCCGACAGCAAGCAATTGCAACAACCACGGCAACGCCGATGTTTTGGCAACGACAGACACTATGACCCAATCCGAGGGCACGGAAACGACAGGAGCCCCCGCTCGT
>CATXJW010000010.1 GCA_958370325.1 uncultured Collinsella sp.
CTCGTGGCGATCAACGCAGCAAGCGCCGCCGTCCCAACAAGCGGGATTTTCGACAACCGGCGAATGTGGGGGTGTAGAACGTACATGGGGGCCTCGCTTTACTCAAGTGAAGTGGACTCATTTCCACGAATAGTACGCCCGATGCCCAATTCCACGTGTCTCATTTCCGCCAACGGCGTGTCTCATTTTTAAAACGAAGGTACTGGGAGAGCATCGTCCAAGCTCAAAGCCCATTTCCGGGATGCATTTTCCGTCGAGTGCCTCAACGGGAAACTACGTCCCATTCCAAAGGCAAATTCCGGGACGCATTTTTCGAAAGTCTGCCCATCCGGAAAGCCCGTCCCACTTTGGACGCATCCGGGCACGGAACCATCGACCTATCAGGCCTCCCATCAATAAAGAGGCGTCCTCCCGGACGGCGGGGCACGAAGTTCATCGCGAGTTCCGCACGCAAAGAAGGCCACTTAATGTGGCCTTCGTCTTGCGCAGGACTGTAGAGCAGGGAACTTCGTGCCCCGACGCCCGGGAGGACGTTACATTTAGAAAGATGGACCGACCGCCGTCAGCGATGGGAGCTACTCCCCCAGCACGGCCTTTTTGGCGGCTGCAGCCATGTTGTCCAGATCTTCCTTGGTGGGGTGATCCTTTGCGGCAACCCAGTTGTCGAGCAGCATTCTAAAGCGGGCGTTGTCGGGATCTTGCTCGAGCATGGCCTCGTAGCGCTGTTTGACCGCGGGACCCATCTTGCCCTGGCACATCGCCCAGCCCACCAGCTCGGCATCATCGGCCAAATTGGAGGTCACGCGATCGATAATCTGCTGGTAATAGCTCTGATCAGCACCAAAGCCGCAGGTACCAAAGAGGAAAACGCGCTTGCCGTGCAGAGCGGAGAGCAGCGCCGCGACCGAAGGCGTGCAGGCGCCCTTGTCACACCAAAAACCGACGAGTACCGTGTCGGCCGCGCAGGCACCCTGCGCCTCGCGCGCAACTTGATCTGCATCCGCGTCGTCGCTCAGCGCGGCAGCGTGGATAAACTCGACGTCTGCAGCCTGCAGGGCACGCTTGATCGCGCCCGAAACCATCCTGGTATTACCGCTCTTGCTGTTGACCACCAAAGAGCATGTCATAGTCACGTTGCTCGTTTCCCCCAAAACTAAAGCCACTAATGCAATTTATTAGATGAATATCTTAGTACTAACGTGACAGATGTAAACCACCTTCTGCCGATTGGCGACGCAGACGACATTTTTGGACAGATTTCGAACAGTATGTACTTCGGATTGAAACCGCCGCAGAACGTTTCACGAATGGCCGAAAAAATGTTTCACAAAACGCCGTCAAATTGTTTCACGAAATACCGTCAAATTGTTTCACGCGCTGGTAGAACGCTATATAACACGATCGCTCTATGGGACAAACAAACCTGATTAATTTGCCCCACGGGCTTCCTCACTGGGCAAACTGGCTGCGGTAGAGTTCGGCGTAGAAGCCGCCTGCCGCTAGCAGCTCGTCATGCGTGCCGCGCTCGATAATCTGGCCGTCACGCATGACCAGAATGCAGTCGGCGTTGCGGATCGTCGACAGGCGGTGCGCAACCACAAAGCTTGTGCGACCGGCCATGAGCTCGTCGAATGCCGCCTGCACCTGCAGCTCGGTGCGCGTGTCAATACTCGAGGTCGCCTCGTCCAGCAGCAAAATCGCTGGGTCGGTGAGCATGACGCGCGCGATGCACAGCAGCTGCTTTTGGCCCTGGCTAAACGTGCCGCCGTCCTCGCCAATCACCGTATCGTAGCCGCCTGGCAGCTGAACGATAAACTTGTGCGCGTGCGCGCGCTTGGCAGCCTCGATAACCTGCTCTCGCGTGGCATCCGGGCAACCGTAAGCGATGTTTTCCGCCACCGTGCCCTCGAACAGCCACGTATCCTGCAGCACCATACCAAAGGCACGGCGCAGGCTTGCGCGCGTGTAGTCACGCGAGGAACGGCCATCGACCGCAATGCGACCGGCATCGATATCGTAAAAACGCAGCAGCAAATTGATGAGCGTTGTCTTGCCACAGCCCGTAGGACCAACGAGGGCAAAGCGCATGCCGGGCTTGGCCTCGATGCAGATATCCTGCAGCAGCTTGCGGTCGGGCACGTAGCTAAAGTCCACGTGTTCAAAGGTCACCTCGCCCTGCGGGGCGGCAAGCTCCACGGCATCTGGCGCATCGGGCTCCTGCTCGCGCGCATCGAGCAGCGCAAACATGCGGCGCGCCGAGGCGTACGCGGTCTGGATCTGCGTGATGACGTTGGTGACCTCGTTGAACGGCTTGGTGTACTGGTTGGCATAGGACAAAAAGATCTGCACGCCGCCCACCGTGAGCGCCGCAGGCACGCCCGTGATCACGCCCACGCAACCGATCACAGCGACCACGGCATAGATGATGTTATTGATAAAGCGCGTGCCGGGGTTGGAGAGCGAACCCATAAACTGCGCGCGCTCACCTGCCGTATAGAGCTCGGCGTTAAGGGCATCGAAGCGCCGCTGAGCGTGCGGGCCGTAGGCGAAGGCGTCCACCAGCTTTTGCTCACCCACATACTCCTCGATATGACCGCCGAGTTGCCCTTGAATACGCTGCTGAGCCGTAAAGCTTTTGTTGGAGAGCTTGGCGATGGCGCCAGCTGCAAAGATGGAAAGCGGCGTGACGAGCACCACCACGAGTGTCATGGTCAGGTTAATGGAGAGCATAAACGCAAGCGTGCCCACGATGGTGATGACGCCGGTAAAGAGCTGCGTGAAGCCCTGCAGCAGACCATCGCCCACCTGGTCGACGTCGTTGACTACGCGGCTCATAAGGTCACCGTGGGCATGGCTGTCGATAAAGCTGAGCGGCATACGGCTGAGCTTGTCGCTCGCCTCCACGCGCATGTCGCGCACCGTTTCGTAGGACAGGCGGTTGACGCAGTAGCCCTGCAGCCACTGGAAGGCCGCAGCACCCATCACGACAATCGCGAGTTTGGTAACGAGCGGCAGCAGCGCATCGAAGTCCACTCGACCCGCCGCGACGATGAGGTCGATGCCCTCACCGATAAGGATAGGCGTGTAGAGCTGCAGAATCACCGAGATGGCGGCGCTCACAAACGACGCCACAAACGAAATGCGGTGCGGTCGGACATAGCCCAGCAGGCGGCGGGTCACCGCGCCCACGGGATAGCGCTCGGGATCGCCGGGCTGGCGCGGACCGTCGCCCAGGTCGTTGAGGCTATCGTTACCGGACACATTGGCCGTCATCGTGGCGACCGAACCGGAAGAAGTGTACGGATTCATTTAGCAACCCTCCTTTGCGCAGACGGATGCGGGGGCGGTCGGAGCGGACGCGGGCGCCATACTCCCCTGCTGACCCTCGAGCTCCTCACGGCGAAGCTGCGACTGACAGATTTCGCGGTAGAGCTGGCAGGTCGTGTACAGCTCATCGTGCGTGCCCAGGCCTGCAACCGAGCCGTGGTCAAGTACGCAGATCATATCGGCGTCGCGCACGGTCGAGACGCGCTGGCTCACGATGACGGTCGTGAGCGGCAGCCCGCCCTCGGCGGCACCGCGCACGCTGCGCTCGCGGATGGCGTGGCGAAGCGCCGCGTCGGTCTTAAAGTCGAGCGCCGAGGCGGAGTCGTCCATGATCAGAACCTGCGGCGAGCCCACTAAGGCGCGCGCGATGGTCAGGCGCTGGCGCTGGCCACCGCTAAAGTTCTTGCCGCCCGCCTCGACCGGGGCGTCGAGCCCCTGCGGTTTATTGCGCACAAACTCGCTGGCCTGCGCCATATCGAGCGCCGCCCAGAGCTCCTCGTCGGTCGCCGACTCGTCACGCCAGGTCAGGTTGCTGCGGATGGTGCCGCTCACCAGCGACGCGCGCTGCGGGACGGTCGCGACCACATGGCGCAGCTGGTCGAGCGGCCAAGTGCGCACGTCGACACCCATCACGCTCACGCTGCCGGTGCCCGCATCGTACAGGCGCGGGATAAGCGAGACGAGCGTAGACTTGCCGCTGCCCGTGCCGCCGATAATGCCGAGCGTTTTGCCCAGCGGCAGCTCCAGCGTCACATCGTCGACGGCGTTGGCGGCGCCCGCGCCAAACGAAAAACTCGCATGGTCAAAGCTCAGCGCGGAGACCAGAACAGCGCCACCCGCCAGGTCGCTCGGCTCGGGCAGTGTGACCGGCTGGTTGCCCTCATCGGTGATGCTCGGCACGCAATTGAGCACCTCGTTGATACGCGACGCACTGGCGCTCGCCTTGGTAAAAACCACGACCAGGTTGGCGACGTACACGATGGAGGTCAGGGTCTGCGTCATGTAGTTCACAAACGCCATGACCTGGCCCTGCGTGAGCTCGCCCACGTTGACCTGGATGCCGCCCACCCACAGGATGGCGCACACGCCCAGGTTCATCACAAGAAACGTGACGGGGTTGAGAATCGACGAGAGCTTGCCCACCGCGATGGCAGTATTGGCCTGGTCATCGGCGGCCTGGGCAAAGCGCTCGCGCTCGTGGTCCTCGCGCACAAAGGCGCGAACCACGCGGGCACCCGAAAGCCCCTCGCGGCAAATGAGCGCAATGCGGTCGAGCTTTGCCTGCAGCTGCTTGTAGTACGGAATGCAGCGCGCCATGACAAACCAAAACACCAGGCCGATGGCGGGCGTGCAAATCAAAAAGATGATGCCGAGCTTAAGGTCGATGGCAAGGGCCGCGACCATGGAGCCCACCGCCAGGAAGGGCCAGCGGATGAGCATGCGCACGCCCAGCGCCACAGCTAGCTGCACCTGGTTGACATCGTTGGTGATACGCGTGATGAGCGACGGCGTGCCAAAGCGATCGAGCTCAGCATAGCTCAGCTTATTGATGTGCCCGTAGAGCGCGCCGCGGATGTCGGTACCCATGCCCTGCGAGGTGAGCGCCGCCATCTTTTGGCAGACGAGCGTAAACGAGATGCCGATTACAGCCATGGCGGCGAGCACCGCGCCGTAACGGACGACGGCGTTGACATCGTGTGCGCCGATGCCCTTATCGATCATCTGGGCAATCACCAGCGGCGTAAGCAAGTCAAAGATCACTTCGATCAGCTTGCACGCAGGGCCAATCACCATATACCGGCGAAACTTACCACCAAAACGCCTGAGCAGCTCAATCATAAAAAGGCGCTCCCCATCATCATTCACACTCAATTCGAATCATGATAGTACGGTGAGCCCAAAAGAAGCGTAAACAACTCGTCATTTCTAATGGGATTCGGTTTCCAGAAAAGCGGAGAGGTGCGCATGCCCGGTCAGCGGCGCGCCAATCGCTTGGTATACTTACTACAGTAGTGCCACCAGCCGAGTCGCCGACCCTTGAAATGAGGTGCCGAGATGAACGACATTCTCGCAAGAAGAGCAAGACGAGCAACTGTGGGCATCGCCCTTTCCGCGGCACTTGTCGCGGGAATCGCCCCCGCAACGGCGATGGCGGCGGAAACCAGCTCCCCCACCGGTGCAGTTGCCTTGCAGACGGAAGATGCGGCCGCCGAAAAAGACAAAGCGTATGCAGCCATGCAGGAAGCGCTCAAAAACCTCGAAGCCGCAAAAGACGCCGCAAGTCCCGAGAAAATTGCGAGATTCAATGATGACATTGCCCGTTTTCAAGAGCTCCGCGACAAGATGGTGGCGCAAGCCGCCGAATTGAGGGAATCCCTTCCCGCCATGCAAGTGGACGTCGATGCAGCCCAAGCCAAATACGACGAGGCCATCAACCGGGTAAGCGAGCTCCAGGCAGAATTAGATAAGGCACTTGAAGCACTCGGCGACGAGGAGCCCAGCACAGCTATTAAGGAGCATATTAAGCAGTTGCGCAGTGAGATCATGACGGCAAAAGCGCAAGAAGACTCCTGCGAAACGGAGCTCTGCGAGCGCCGCGACGGCCTCAAAAGGCAGGAAAGACGAGTTAATGACTGTGAACGTGCTGTAGAGAAATATAAAGCCAATATCGACCAGTTCATAGCCTGGCGAGATGCGCTCCTCGACAATTTGAAAAAAGCGCAAACGGCCTATGACGACGCCTGCAAGGCATACGAAGAGGCAAAGGCCGCGGCAGACAAGGCCACCTCGCCCGAGATAACGAAACCGACCGAGACGACGCCTCCCTCCAACTCGGCGCAACCGACCGAGGCGACACAGCCCACCGGCTCGTCCGCGACCGGCAAAAATACCCCGCCAAGCTCCACCAAGCAGGCGAACTCGAGCAGCGGCAAGCAAGCAGATACGACCGCCGGCAAGCTCGCGAACACGGGCGACGCAGCGCCGAGCGCAATCACACTCGCAGGAATCGCCGCCGTAGGACTCGGAATAACCACCGCAGCCACACGCCGCATCAAGAACTCAAAATAGCTGCCAGAACATACTACCTTCGCCAATCCACAAACCCAGAGACAAAAGAGGTCCGTTTCCCCAACCCAGGGAAACGGACCTCTTTAACTGCAAAATCCAAGCAACAGCACCGCCGCCTCTTGAACCACGTAGCCACCGCGCTCCAGACAACGCCAGCGAGCAGCAAAAGGCACGGGATTAAATTATTCAGATAAATGTGACCCTTCAGGCGGTTTTGGTCGGCTACCCGCGAGTGCCGGCAGGGCGCTTGGTAGTCGAGCGATCCCGCAGGCGAAGCCGAGGACCAGCGAGACACCAAGCGCCCTGCCGGCACTCGCGGGTAGCCGCGGCACCAAAAAACGCCTGCGCGCTCGATGGATTCGGATGCCCGACAGAGGCTCCTTATGGCTGCTTCCTTCCGGACCTGACCAGATTCGGAACATGTCGTCATCCGAACCCATCGAACGCGCTAGGCGCTCGGTATATCTTACCTGCTCCCGCCCGCCACGGCAAGTGGGGCGAACCCATCGGATGGATTCGCCCCACTCGTCCATATCGCTAGCGGCGCCTGCGGTACAGGACCGCGCCGCCCGCGACGGCCAGCGCGCCGATGCCGGCCATGACCGCGAGCGCTGCCGCCGGCAGGCTGCGGTCGCCGGTGTCGGGCATGCCGCCCTTGGAGCTGCCGTCGCCGGAGCTGCCGCCGGAGCCGTTATCTGAACCGCCGCCCGAGCCGCCGCCCGGCGTGCCGGGGTTCTCGGGGGTGCCGGGGGTGCCGGGATTCTCGGCGTAGCTGTTGGTGAAGACTGGCGGCACGTTGGCGTCGCCCTCGTAGGAGACCTTCGCCGACAGATAGCCCGTCTTGGTGCCGTCGGCCGCCTCGTCGCTCACCGTGACGACGATCTTGCGCACCGCCTTGTCGTAGGTCACGTGCGCCTGGCCGTCGTCGACCTCGCTCACCGTGAAGGTGTAGGTGCCGGCCTGCTTGAAGGTCAGCGCATCGAACGTGACGCTGCCATCGGCGGCATTCTTGGCGGTCGACATGACCTTGCCGTCCCGGCTCTTGAGCTCAAAGCTAAACTGGCCCGCCTTGAGCTCGGCGCCCTTGAGCACCTTGGCGGCGCCCAGCTTGAGGGTGACGGGTGCGGCCTCGTAGCCGTTGGTGAACGTCACCGAGTCGTCGCCCGTGGGATTGCCCTCGGCATCCGCCAGCTCGTGCTTGACGGTGAGCGTGCCGTTTCCGGCGTCGGCAACCGTCGTGCGCACGCGGTACGCCGCCCTGTCGTACGTCACGCCGCCCGCCGTGCCGGCGACCTCGCGCAGCTCGTAGCTGTGCATGCCGGGCGCGGTGTAGGTGACGGGGCTGAGCGCGACCGTGCCGTCTGTGGCGTTCTTGCCCGTCGCCGCGACGCTCTCGCTGCCGTCGGCGGCGATCTCGACCAGCTGGAACTCGAACTCGCCCTCGGCCAGGTCGCGGCCCTTGAGCTTCTTGCTCACTTTGATCTGGTCGGTGACGGAGCTCGGCGTCGGGCTCACGCCGTAGGTGTTGGTGAACTCGAACGCGCCCTTGCCCTCGGGCGTGCCCTCTGCGGGCAGGACCTCCGCGGCGAGCGTGCCCGCGTTGGTGTCCTCGACCACCTTGACCGTGAAGGTCCTGGTCGCCGTCGCGTCGTTGGCCACGCCGTCGACCGAGCCGGACTCGCTCACCCGGTAGGCGAACGTCTTGGTGCGCAGGCCGTCGCCGTCGATCTCGACGTCATCGAGGTCGCTCGGCTGCTTAAACGTGACATGGCCCAGCTCGACGTTGCCGGCGGCGTCGTTGGTCGCCTCGGTCACCGTCTTGCCGGAGGCGTCGACCGGCGCGGGCGCGCCGTCCAGCGGCTCAATCTTAAAGGTGTACTTGCCCGCGATGTCGGCCTGCGTGAGGCCGAGTCCGGCCTGGCCGAGCGCCAGCGTCTTGGTGCCCGCGAGGTCGACTGTCGCCTCGTTGGTGCCGTAGCCGTTCGCGAACGACAGCGTGCCGCCGGAGCCCTCGGGGTAGACCACGCTAACGTCCAGCCCGCCCATGCCGTCATCTGCCACCTTGACCGCGATGTCGAAGCTCGACGCGGCCGCCGTCACGCCCGCGGGCAGCCGGTCCGTTCCGTCCTCGGATACGGTATAGGGAATGGCCCAGGAGCCGTCGGCGGCCCTGGTGGCGGTGCCGTCCGCCACCATCCGCCCGAGAGCGTCGGTGGTGTAGGAGATGGGCGAGAACGCGAGTCCCGCGGCCTCGCCGTCGCCGGAGGCCCGGTTGGACGCGGTCGCGACCGCGTTGCCCCGGGCATCGCGGACGGAGAACGAGAACTCGCCCGCCGCCGCGGCGCGGCCCGTCAGCGTCTTGGTGGCGTTAATTGCCGCGTTGCCCTCGCCGCCGAGCGCGCCGGTGGCCTCGTAGGAGTTCTCGAACGCGACCGTCACGGGCGCGGGCGCCGCCGTGGCGTCATCCGCCGTGGAGACCTCGCTGCGGGCGACCTCGACACCGTCCCTGGCAACCGTGGTCGTGACCGTGAGCTTGCCCGTCGCGGCGTCGTAGCCGGGCGCGATGGTCACCGTGCGCGGCGCGGTGTCGTTGGTGTAGCCCTCGCCGCCGAGCTTGGTCTCGGAGACGGTGAAGCTGTAGGTCTTGCCCGCGTCGGCGTCGGTGAACTTCACGTCGCTCTCCGCGGCACCGCCGATGAGGTCGACCAGGTCGGCCGCGCCGTCATCGGCCGCGGCCACGGCGTAGGCGTCCTTGTCGGTCTTGAGGCCGAGCTTGGCAGCCGTCTCGGCGTCCGCGGTCACGGTGAAGGCGAACTGCCCCGCCCCCATGGCGCGGCCACAGAGCGTCTTGGACAGGCGCACGCCCGCGCGGGCCGAGTAGTCGAGCTCGGTCGTGTAGGTGTTGACGAAGTCGCCGCCGCTCACCTCCGCGATCGCGGGCGTCGTGGCCGTGAGGTTGCCGGAGCCGTCGTCGGTCACGGTCGCCGTCATCGTGGCGACGTGGCCGTCGTAGGCCACGCCGGCGATGGCAGAGCCGTCATCGGGCCTGGCCTCGCGCACCGTGTAGGTGAAGGTCTTGGCGCGCACGCGCTTGCCGCCGACCTCGGCGAACCCGGCGTCCTTGATGTCGTCGAGCGTGTAGCGGATGGAGCCGAAGTCGAAGGCGACCCTATCGCCCGCCTTGGTGCCGGCGGCGGCCGTCACGCTGACGGTCTTGGAGCCGTCGGCAGAGTCCCCGGGCATGGGAGCGCCGTCCTCGCCCGTGAGCACGAACTGGAAGCTATCGCCCTCCGCCCAGTCGCGGCCCTCGAGCGTCTTGGTGAAGAGCCCCGCGGTGGAGACGTCTCTGCCCTCGGTGGCCGTTCCGTACGTGTTGGTGAACGCTGCGAGCGCGCCGTCCTCGGTCACGGCGCCCATGGCCTTGGAGCCGTCGGCCCCGTTGACCGCGGTCGTGTAGCCCTCGGCGGCGTCCTCGGTCACGGTGTAGCGCGCGCCCACGGGCAGGCCGGCGACGGTCTTCTCCCCGCCGTCCTTGAGCGTGAAGGTCACCTTGCCGCCCGCGAACGTCACGGCGTGCTCGCCATTGCCGAAGGTGCCGGAGACGGGCTCGCCGTCCCCGTCGGCCAGCGCGACCGTGAAGCCGAACTCGCGCTGGCCGTCGCCGCCGACGACCGTCTTCTTGACGGTGAGGCTGCCGGTCTTGGCGGTGTTGGTAAAGACCGCCGCCTCGACCGTGCGCTCAGCAGCGTCGCCCGCATCGTCGGTCAGCTGTGCAATCTTGGTCTTGGCAGACAGCTTACCGGTGCCCTCGTCGGTCACCGTGACAGCGGCACGATAGGTGGCCTTCGAGAACGTGAGTGTCGCCTCGTCACCCGACTGCTCGGTAATCACATAGGTATAGGTGCCGGGCTTGGTGTACTCGATGGTACCGAAGTTGCCGACCTGGGCATCCTTGTGCAGCTCAATCGTCGACACGCCGTCCTTGGCACCCTTGGGCATAGGCGCCTCGCCCTGGGCAGTCAGCGTCATGGTAAAAGCATCCGATGTCATCCAGTTGCGTCCGGAGATCTTCTTTTGCACCTTAAAAGCGTTTTCCACCTTTGTGGACTCCACGCTGTAGACGTTGGTGAAGCCCACCTGCGTCGCCTGTCCGACGGTACCTTTCTGGGGGTTCGCCTTATCGACAACCGCAAAGCCGTCCTCGCTCGTCATGAGCTCACCCTTGGAGTCGAGCTCCTGCACCTCGTAGTGCGCACCCGCAGGCAAGGTAACCGTGACGGAGCCACCGGCCTTAAGCGCGATGGTGTCACCGCTCTTGATCTGTCCGCTTACATAAGTGCCATTGGTGCCACTGGGGCGACCGGCGTACGCAAAGGTGCCGGCCAGAGGCGTTGTGCCATCGGCCTGGTAGAGCAGTACCTTAAAGGTAAATGCCTTGTTGGGCGCGGTGATGCCTTCGGCGGCCGTGACCGTCTTGCTCAACGTCAGGCGCCCGTCAGAGACCTCATCGGTAGTGGTGTTAGTCTTGACGGCAGGGTTGTTGCCGACCGTCACCGACGCCTGGTTGGAAATGTCACCCGAAGCACCGCCACTCTTAAACGCGTCCTCGGTCACGCGGACCTTAAACTGGACCGTACCCTCCTCGCCGGCGGGAACGTCCGTCAGCGTCCAGATGAGGTTGCCGTCTTTGTCCTTGGAGCCAGCATTCGCATGGTCACCCGTGAACTCCACGAACTCGGTCCCCGCGGGAGCGGCATCGGAGATCGTCACCGTAGCCGGCGCGCCCTCGGTATTCTTGTAGCTAATGGTATAGGTGAGCTCATCGCCCAGCTTGACACCCGATCCTGTCGAATCCCGAGCATCGCTCTCGGACTTCTTGGGCACGTAATTGGTCGTGGTGCCGGTATAGCTCTTGTTGACAACCGTCACGGTAGCTTTGTTCTCAACGGTGCCGACAGCGCCTTGGGCACCCTTCACGGCGTCCTCGGTGATCTTGACGCGCACGCGCACCGAACCGTGGCTGCCCGCAGGCTGCTCACCCAGGCTCCAGGTAAGCAACTGACCGCTCGCAGCGCCCTTATCGGCATACTTGCCCTCAAAGGCCTCGAACACAACGCCGACAGGAAGCTCGTCGGTCACGGTCACGTTGGCCGGAACCAGGTTGCCGCCAGCATTGACCGCAGTATTGACCCAGTTGATGGTATAGACGTAAGAGTCGCCCACAGAAAGCAGCTGCCCGTCGATGTCCACATTAGGCTTCGCGACCGTGCCGATCGTCTTGACCTTGTCACGCGTGTTGTGGAAAACGATCTTGCCGTTCTCGGTGCCATCGCGATAGGTCACCCTAGGCGTCAGCGTGCCGTCGTTGTTGTCGGTCACCTCGAGCAGCACGCGGCACGTCGCGGACGTATCCACGGGACGCACGCCCTCGGGCAGGCTGGTCAAGCGCTCCTTTGCCACCAGGTTAAAGCTATAGGTAGTGGTGTGGTCGTCATTGTGTCGTTTGATGGCAATGCCATCGTTGACGGCGCTGGCAAGGTCAATCGTCTGCTCATGAGTTTCGCTGGTAGCATCGCCAAGCTTAAAGTAAACCTTGCCGAAGTCGACCGTAGCGGTACCGTTCTCGCCCGCCTGGGTCTTGCCCTCATCCATCTTTTCGAGCGAGCCGTTGGCCTTCTCGGCATACAGGTCAAACGTATACTGGCCCGCCTCGATCTTGTCGCGGGAGTCCATTACCTTCTCGGCAGTAAGGCCGTCGAATGTTTCGGACGCGGCATAGCTGTTGGTGAAGAACACCTGAGCCTCTTCAGCGGTGCCGTTTTCGGAGCTATAGGTCTTAACGGAAAGCTCGGCCCCATCAGCGCCAAAGTGCTTGACCGTGGTCACGGTATAGAGCGAACCGTCACCACGACTCTTGACCGCAATCTCTACCGTCCAATAGGTGGAGTCGTAGGTGTAGCCGCGCTGCTTGCCGTTATTCTCGACCACCTTATAGGTGAACGTCTTGCCCACGTCGCCCGTCGCGAAGGTCAGGCCACCCAAAATACCGGTGTAGGACGTGCCATCGGCCTGCGGCTCATCGTTGGTAACGGCAAGCTCGCCCTTATCCTTGTCCGCGCGCAGCAGCGCCTTAAGCTTTTCGGTCGAGGCGGGGTCTTCGCCCGTCACCGTAAAGCCAAACATGCCGGCATGCAAATCCTTGCCCTCAAGCGTCTTGACAATCTCCAGACCGCCCTGCAGCTCGTAGCTCGTCGAGGTACTGTAGCTATTAGTGAAGATGAAGCCTTCCGAGCCGGTCGTGCCGTCGGCGCGGGCCACAAGCTTGCCGCCCTCATCGGTTACGGTGACCATCACGGTATAGACGTGCTGGTCATACTTCCACTCGCCAAGACCGCTGTTCGGGGCCGCCTCGTTAATGGTGAACTTATACGTGCCCGGCTTGTTGAAGGTGAGCGTCGAGAAGTCAATCTTATCGTGCTCGCCGTCCTTGAGGCCCTCCCTCGTTTGCTTCTGCTCGGTATAGCCGTTGCCCCTGCTCATCGAAGAGCCGGTGATGAGCTTGCCGTCGATGGCAGCCCGGGTAACATCGTCAGCCGCGGTCATGGCAAAGGTGAACTTGCCCTCAGCATCGCGGCCGGCAACCACCTTGGTCACGGACGGAGTAAAGGTTGCCGCCTCGGTGACCGTATAGGTGTTCTTGAACTTGACCGTCGCGGCGCCGGTAGACGTCGCATCCGACGGGTAGATCCACTGGCCCTCGAGCTCATCCTTGCCATCGACCTGCTTGCTTACCGACGTCGTGACCCTGAGCGTGCCGTCGCCGTTATCCGCTACGACGACCCTAACCGTATGGACCGTGTTGTCGTACGTAAAGCCCGTCGCCTTGTCGTCAATCTCGCTCACCGTATAGGTGAACGTCTTGCCAGCATCATTCTGAGTGAGGGTCAGCCCGCGCGCGGGAACCAAGCTCACGGTCTTGGGAACATTGGCCTCAACATTTGCGGTCTCGTAGACCTTGCCGTCCGTGGAAATGCCGACCTTGTTGGCAGATGTCTTGTCGGCAGGCTTGACGATATAGCGGAACGTGCTCTTGGGCGAGCCAAACACCGTTGCGCCCTCGGGGTACGTCAGCGTCTTCTCGATCTGCAGACCGCCGGCAGTGCCATAGTCGAGGCTTGCCGTGTAACGGTTCACAAACGAGACAGTAGGCGTCGTGGCGCCGGCCTCACTTGCATCGTACTGCTGCACGTAAGTATGCGAATCTTGCTTGAGCTGGACGATCTTTTCGTCCGTCAGCGCGCTCGCGTCGGCGCCGTCGCCCAGCAGCTCCGTCACACCCGCACCCTTGAGCACGGTCGTCACGGTATAGAGCTTAGCGGGGTCGTCCTTGTGTGCAAGAACCTTGACGAGCACGATAGCGTCACCAGTGTAGCCGGTGTCATAGGTGTAGCCGGCAGCAGCAGGCTGGTTCTCGTGAATGCGATAGGCAAACGTACGACCCAGGTCCTGTTCCGTGAGCTTACGGACAAAGAGCTCCTTTTTCCCGCTCGCGCCCACCACGGCACCGGACACGCCGGCCTTCGCCGCCTTGTTGGACAGGGTAGCCTCGGCGCCATCGACCGAAGTCTGAATTCCGTCGTACCAAAGACCCGTCACGGCAAAGGTAAACTGCCCCGCGGTAGAGGCGCGACCCTCAAGGGTCTTGCTCACCGTCACGCCGCCAAAGGTACCCGACGCATGGTATGCATTGGTGAAGGCAGCCTTATCGGTTATGGCCTTGTCCGCATCGGACGCGCCGGCGTTGGCGTAGGTCACGCTCGACACGTGCAGCTTGCCCGTGTGGTTGCCCGACTTGTCCAGATCGGTCACCACAACGGTCGCACGCGCGGTGTGCTTGTCCATGGACATGCCCGCCTGGCCATCTTGCGCGGCGTTCTCAGTGATATTGAAGCTAAAGGTGCCCGCGCGGTTGAACGTCACGGTCGGGGCGGCCTCGGCGCCAAAGGCGAAGGATGCCACGCGTCCCGACTCGGGTGCGCTGGCGACGGCCTGGTTGGTGCCAATGGCAACTGCCCCATCCTTCACCGCCTGCTTTGTGGTCTTGCTCAAACCGGTCGTGCTGGCATCATCCGCAGCGGCGGCAAGGTTAAAGGTGTAGCTCTCGCCCTGGTTCCAGTCGCGACCGCTCACGGCCTTCTGACCTTGCAGGGCCACGCTCGTGGGCTCCACGCTATATTTATTGGTAAAGGAAGGCGTAGCCTTGTTGTCCAGTTGCCTTACCGAGCCGTCTTCTGCGACCTTGTAGTACTCGATCGAGGTCAGGATGCCGGCGCCATTCTTGGCGTTGCGAACCACGGCGTAATAGACCGACCCGTCGTAGGTCATGCCCGCGACCCTGTCGGGTTTCTCGGGCAACTTCTCGGCAAACTTGTATACGTAGGCACGCCCCGCATCCGCCTTGGCGGTATAGGAGATCGCCGGCCACGTCACCGTGCCGTCGGCGTTGTTGCCCACGGTGGCGGTGTTGTCCTCGGTACCCTCGGGCATGGGAGCCGTCACGTTTGCGTCGACCGTATCGGGACTAAACACTGTGCTAGCATCCGCATATCCGCCCACGCCCTCGAGCTTAAAGCTAAAGGCGTTCTGGGCAAGCGTGAAGGTCCCCGCGTTGTCGGTCAGGTTCTTTTGGGCATGGATGATGATGTCCTTCTCATACTCGTCGTAGTGATTGGTGAAGGTCGCGGTCTCGACGGCAACCTCAGCTGTAGCCGGTTTGCCCGCATCGTCGCGTACCTGCGTCATCTTCACGCTCTTAACGACCAGAGCACCGGCATGGTTGTCCTCCACCACGACCGTCGCGGTATAAGAGGCGGCAGAATAGCTTATGCCGTCTGCCCCGGCATCGGAGCCGGGGATGACCTCAGAGATGGTATAGGTGTACGTGCCGGGCTTGGTATAGGTGATATCTCCAAACGTTGCCTTCGGGGCTTTCTTGGTGAGCTCGACCGTAGACACTTTGCTCTTGGCGCCATTGGGCATGGGGACGCCGTCCTCGGCCGTAAGCTGCGCGGTAAAGGTGTCGTCATCAGTCCAGCCACGGCCCTCGAGCACCTTCGTGGCGCTCAGACGATTCTGGGCATCGAGCGTCACGGAGCTGGCACTGTAGTTGTTAGTGAACACGAGCGTGTTGCTATCGGGAATCTTTCCGTCCACGAGTGCGGCGATCGAACCCGCGATCGCGTTGCCGGTTCCCGTCTGCTCCACGCCGCCGGCCTTACGGCTCACAAGGCTAAAGCCGGCCGGAAGCACCGACTCGTCGGCAGAGCCGGTCACAGTGTTAACGATGCTCGCCAGCACATTGCCACCGGACTCCTCGCCCTTAGTGGTGAGCTCGCTCACGCTATAGCTGTCGCCCTTCATAAGGTCGTATACGCGGATGGTCTCGCCGGCCTTGATGGAATGGGTGTCGCCGTTCATAAGCCTAAAGGAATTGCCCACAGCTTTGCCGCTCGCATCGAACACATGCGCCTCGTAGCCCTCCTGGGACTCCGGCAGGGTGAACTTAAACTTAAAGGTCAGGTCGTTACCTTTTGCATCCTTGGTGGGCGCGGTAAGGCCACTGTCCGCCGTCACCGTCACGGTCTTAGTCACTTGCAGGCGTGCCACGCGACGATCGGTATACTGCACGGCCGTCGCCGTGGTAAAGAGATGATTGAGCTGGAGCGTGCCCAGATCGGTGCCATTGGTGGCATCATCATCTTGATAGAGGGCCATGCGGTTGATACCCGTGTCGGCAAAGATCGTCGCCAGCTGGCCGTCGCGGACGCCCTTGTCCTCGACATAACGCAGAACGGTCTTGGTGCCTTGCGTCTTCTCCTCGTAGCGCATGTGCATGAGGCCGTCCGCAAGAGTTGGCGTCACTCCCTTGGCAGTGCTCGTCTGGGCCCACGCCAGGTTACCCTTGTCATCTGTATTAGTCGCGCTCTGCAGCTTGCCCTTAATGTGCGTAAGCGTGTTATCGATGGAACCGGGCGAGCCAAATTGCGCCAACGAGGCAATCAGCGAGCCCGGGCCGCTCATACTGCGCACGCCGTCGTTCTCCTCGCCGGCATCTACGTACACACCCGAATCGTCCACGATCACCTTGGTGATGGTGGAATTTATCTCGTAGCCATCCGGGCTCATCGATTCGCGCAGGTAGTACGTACCCTTAATAAGGGGCTTATGCTTTGTCGAATCGAGCGGGAAGCATGCGGCGCCCTCAATGTCATACGGACAGGTCGTGCCGTTTGCCTGCACGGTGTCATACGGCTCGGCACCCGATTTAATGGCATACGTGCTGGGACTGTCGCCGGTAACGTCCTTGGCCTGGTACAGCTCAAACGTTGCACCGTTCACGGGCTTGCCCAGGTCGTCAACCTTCTGCACAAACAGGCGGTTCTGAACGTTGGTGAGGTGGATCACCGTAGAGAACTGCCTGTTTATCGTTTGATATTGGACCATAGAGGTGTTGTCGATGGTTGCCTCCGCCAGAGACGATGCCGTGGTGTGATACACCGCCACGGTATATTCGGACTGGGACTTGTCCGTCATCATGGCGGCGTACTTCTCGATATCGCCGGGCAGCGACCTGACCGTTACCTCGTAGTCGCCCTTGGTGTTGACGGCGAAGACGCTCGTGTCCGCCGACTTGGCAGCCTCGACGGCACCGGCAATGCCGTGTGCGGAGCACAGCTTGTAGCCCTCGAGCGGGTTACCCGTGACCGCCGTCCATGCATCTTCGCTTTTATGGTCCTCGCCCGCACCGGTGAGCTTGAGCACGACGGCAAAGGTCGTGCCCGAACTAATGGGATTTTTCTTATTGTCTTTTGTTTCTTTGGACAGGGAGATGGTCTCCTTGGCGGCCAGATAGCCGCCGTTGAGCCACATACGACTACCCGTCCATTGTTCGTTGTTGGCTGTTGTGACCGTTGTTTGCGGCGCAACCACCACGCCACCCGTGCCACCTGCCGCGGCCTTGTACTGCAGGTGCAGCTCACCTGGCGTTGCAGTGGTCGATGAGGTCAGACTCGAGCGATATCCCGCGGGCAGGCCAACCTCTTTGAGTACAAAGTAGTCGCAATGATTGGTGTTGTGCTCTTCGTCAAACGAGAGGACGGAGCCGTTCAACTTTTGAAGTATCAGCTGACCCCCGTCTTTCGTCGTGCCCTGAGCGACGAGCTCACCCTTATTCCAGTGTCCCTCGGCATCTGGTCCATCGGACTGGTACAGCTTGAAAGTTGCGCCATTGACTGCCTCGCCGTTTTGGTCGACCTTCGCGACCTCGGACGACGGCAGGGTGGTGAGGTTGAACTTAAGCGACATGTTCGATGCACCAGCGCCGCGCTCCAGATAGAAGAAACTCAGCGTATGCTTGGTGCTGTCGCTGAAGGTGTTAGGGGAGTTAATGGAAAAGTTGGAGACATCCGCACCGGCGGCTTCGTACATCGCCCTGATGGTGGTGTCTTGAATGGTCTCTTCGGGATCATTTGCATTGTCAACATGACCGACATGCACGCCACCGGTGGCGAAGTTGATCTTGAGCGTCGCCTTCTCGTGGATGCCACCCAGATCGCCCACGAGGACGCCATCGATGTACACCCATACGTCGTCGTCACCCGAGAACTCAAAGACCATATCCTCGCCTTTGGTGGTCTTGCCACCGTTAGGCTGGACAAACTCCGTGGTCATGGACATGCCAAAGTGGTGGTTAAGGTTCGTGCTTCCGTCAACGATCTTTTTGGGCGAGAGCTTATTGCCCTGTTCGTCGAAAACTTTGTAGGCCGAGTCAAAGGGGAAGAATTGGCCTAGATTGGTTTCGCTATCAGCACTTCCCTTATATACGCCCGCGGAGTCATAGACGTTAAAAGAGTTCGTTGTGGAGTTGTACACGGCATAGTTGCCATCAGAACCATACGAGTCGTAAACGTAATAGCCATTCTCAAGTTGGAAGAGACCCTGTACGTTGTTGTAAACGACCTTACCGTTCTGCTTGCCATTTGCTTGGCTGTCATTGTTAAAGAGATAGGCCAGCGACTCATCGGTGTAGTTAACACCCTGGCCTTGGGAGGTGTGGGTGCCGGCTTTGATTGACGGATAGCCATTTACCAGTGTGTTCTTCACAAATGAAAGACGTCCAAAGCCGTTGATATTGCTTCTACCCGTCCACTTGTTAATGCCCGTGCCGGCACCACCATTGAACTTGAGCTGATGGTCTTTATTGATGCCGGTGTTGTCGTTCTTGTTGTAGTTGTTTACGTTCTTCGAGCTATCGTTATCGCCATCGACAACCCAGTAGTCGAACAGATTGACCGTGGTGCCGGTAGGATTCACCGTCTGCACGGTATGGTCGCTCACGGCAGCCGACGCACTCGTCGCGCCAAACATGAGCGCGCACGCCGCCAGCGGGACGGCCAAAACCCTCAGGACGCGCTTTGCGGTATTGGTTTTCTTGCCAAAAGGCTTTAGCATTTCTCGAGCTCTCGCACACACGCGATTCATGAAGGCCCCCCAATCCATGAGGACGGCAAGCAGCGGCTCGCTATATATGTGTGTCGTCCCCATCGATGCAAATATACGCCCCCCCCGCGCAAAAACGCAAGGCAGGACATCGCTATATGCTTAAAAGTGTAGCAATTTAAACGACCCGCCATTCCGCGTCAGGTTGCCACTCGGTCGTCAAATCGAACCATTCGCGCCATCAAAGGGGTTCGGCGGGATAAAACCGTCGGCAATCTTTATCCCCCACAACCCACAAAATAGCCCCGTCCCAAATAGACTGGTCTGACGCTGCGCCACGAAAAGGGCCTATCTACTACGTTTAGGCCGCAGGGGTCAACCATAGCCGGCTTTTTCGAAAATCGGCAAGCTTTCTACCTGCGGTTTTAATTTCACAAATTCCGGGATGGTCGAGGATGGCCGGTTAAACGTAGTAGATAGCCGTGTTTCGTGGCAAACGGTCCGACTCGAGACCCATGTCGACCAGCCTCGGATGGCAATTCACGAAGTTGCGGTGGAATACGGACTGAATTGGCACCTTAAAGGCAAAACACTCCGTATTTCACCGCAAGTTATTGGGGGGATGGGTTTTAGAGGCGGGCGAGGTCGTAGGCTTGGGCGGCTGACTCGCCGGCACAGATGAGGTTGGTTGTGGCTTCTTGCGGATCGAGTGCCTGTTCCAGGTCCATGGGCTTGCGGCAAATCGGCAAAACCAAGTCGATACCCTGCTCGTACACCGCATCCAGGTTGTCAGCGCGACCGCCCACGACGGCAACCACCGGCTTGCCACATCGCTTCGCACGACGAGCCACACCCACCGGCGCCTTGCCGGCGGCGGACTGCTCATCCATATTGCCCTCGCCCGTTATGACGAGGTCGACATCGCGCACGCGCTCGTCAAACCCCACGAGGTCGAGCACCGTCTCCACGCCCGAGCGCAACTCGGCGCCGAGTGCCAACAGCGCTGCTCCCAGACCACCGGCGGCACCGGCACCGGGCACGCCGAGCACCGAGCCAAATGTCCGTGCGCCCTCAGGTGTGCGCAACAACCCCTGGGCTCGAGCTCCGGCAATCGCAGCATCGAGCAAGCGACCGTAGCCGACCATCCAGCTGTCGCACCTGCTCAGCGCCTCGGCATCATCCGTCGGCAGACCCTTCTGTCCACCGAACACTGCCAACGCACCACGGCGCCCCACAAGCGGATTCTCGACATCGGAAAGCACCACGACACGCGCGCCGTTCAGCGCCCGAAGCGCTGGCGCCAAATCGATACTCACCACGTGTTCGAGACCCGCAAGACCGGGGGCGATATTGCAGCCACACTCATCGACAAGGCGCGCGCCCAGCGCCTGCAGCATACCGGCGCCACCATCGTTGGTGGCGCTGCCGCCCAAGCCAATATAGATAGTCTTTGCCCCGGCACGAACTGCACGGAGCATCAGCTCGCCCACGCCATAGGTTGTAGCAGCCAGCGCCGACAACTCCGTGCAAGGCGAATACCCAATGCCGGCCGCCTCGGCCATCTCGATGACCGCGGACTCGCGCTCGACATCAACCAGCATCCGGGCAGACACGCGGTCGCCCAAGGGGCCTGCAACCTCGCAGGCCAAGAGCTCGCCACCGCAGGCGGCAACGGCGTCGAGCGTTCCCTCGCCACCATCTGCCAGCGGCAAAGCGCGCACCTCGGCATCGGGCCACACGCGGCGCACGCCTTCGGCAACCGCCGCCTCTGCCTGCGCACTCGAAACACTGCCCTTAAAGGAGTCAATCGCCAGCAGCACACGGCGGGGCCGGCGGCACACGGCACCAAAATCGACCGCCTCAACGGCAATATCTTCGGCACACGCGAGTGCCTCGGCATGAGCGGCATGCGCCTCAAGATCGGCCCCGCAACCGCAGCCAGCACCATCGGTGCCACGCAGCCCACGAAAATAGCTGCTCAACACCTCACGACACTCGTCTGCCAGCACGCCGGCGGTCACATTAAACCGATGATTCAGACGCGAGTCGGCATTCAAATCGTATAGGGATCCCAACGCGCCCGCCTTGGCGTCGCTCGCGCCATACACGCAGCGCCCCACGCGCGCGTTGACCATAAGCCCCGCACACATGCAGCAGGGTTCAAGCGTCACGTAGACCGTGCAATCGGAAAGGCGCCAGCGGCCAAGCGCGTGGGCAGCGGCGCACAGGGCCGCGAACTCTGCATGCGCCGAAGGGTCCTGGTCGAGCTCGCGCCGATTGTGCGCCCCCGCGACAATCTCGCCGTCGCGCACCACCACAGCGCCAATGGGCACCTCGCCCACCGCCGCGGCGGCGCGAGCCTCCGCCAGCGCCTCGCGCATGAACTTCTCGTCGATTTCGGTGATCGTCATCGTTCGCCTTCCCTGTTGCAAATTCAAAACGATGCTATCATTACGACTCACGGAGAGATGGCAGAGCGGTTGAATGCGGCGGTCTTGAAAACCGTTGAGCGCGAGAGCGTTCCGGGGGTTCGAATCCCCCTCTCTCCGCCACTTTTAGTGATGCACCGGTGTCATGGTCCGCTCAAACAGTGCATCGACCACGTCGGCCATCTCGGGTCGACGCTCAAGATCGTGGCCCGATTCCCACCATATCGTGAAAAGTCGAATAATACCGCCAGCGACAAACTCAGACGTCGTCTCGAGTGACACGGGGGCCAGGGCATCCTCGGCAAGCACGTTCATCACACGCTCGCGGATGGAGCGGGCAATACGGTCGCAAATAACGTTGGTCAACATGCCCGACATGCTGCTTGCCAAAATGTTATCCATGAGCTGCTCGTGCGCCAGAATCAAATCCATGGCATCGTCCAAAATCGCGTGTCGAAGCGCGCGCACGTCCTCGGCAGACACCGCGCCGGCCTCATCGGGCTGTTTTTGCGGCAAGCCCGACATGAGCCCATCGATATAAAAGGCAAAGTAATCGTTCTTGTCGCGAAAGTGCTTGTAGAACGTCGTGCGGCGAATCATGGCGCGGTCGCACAGCATGGCAACCGTCAGGTCCTCAAAACGATGCTCCTCGAGAAGCTCGGTGAAGGCATCGAACAGGGCGCGGTAGGTTTTCTTGATGCGAAGGTCCACTGGTATCGCCATCCTCAGGGCAGAGACAACACTCGTCAATCTGTCGCATATCTTACACCTGTACCTCGCGCGCTTTGCCCCGGTACCGACCCCGCCGAAAACATAACGCTTACCGGAAAGTTCGGCACGGCAAAACGTTGCGGGTATACTAGTAGCGTTATACCAACGGCAGCTGGCGCATGCCGCCGCGGCCATTCGAAACGGAGACATCATGATTACCGTCATCATCGGCATCGTTGTTGTCATTGTGATTGTCTGCGCCATCGCCGGCATCTACAACAACATGGTCACCAAGCGTAACCGCATCGATAACGCCTGGCAGAACATCGATACGCAGCTGCAGCGTCGCAACGACCTGATCCCCAACCTGGTCGAGACCGTCAAGGGCTACGCCAAGCACGAGCAGGAGACACTCTCCGCCGTGATCAGCGCGCGTAACACCGCCGTCAAGGCCACCACGCCCGAGGCCAAGATGGAAGCCGACAACGTGCTGACCGGTGCGCTGCGCCAGCTCTTTGCCGTGGCCGAAGCCTATCCCGATCTTAAGGCAAACACCAACTTTACGCAGCTGCAGGCATCGCTCGAGGATACCGAGAACAAGATTAGCTATGCACGCCAGAGCTACAACGATTGCGTGCTCAGCTACAACAACGCCATTCAGACGTTCCCGGCTGTCATCTTTGCCGGCATCTTCCAGTTTAAGGAGCGCCAGGGCTTCGAGGCCGCCGAAGCAGCCCGCCAGGCCCCGACCGTCAAGTTCTAGTAGTTTGACAGCGCATCTTTAATCGGCCAAATGCATAAACCGCCCCGTCGAATGCATACTTCGACGGGGCGGTTGCTTTTTTAGCGAGGGTCCCCCTCAAGGCGCCGTGCATTTTTGGGAGTATTCAACATAGCCAAGAGCATCGGGTGCCACGACAAAGGACAAAGGCCGCGAATATCCCTGCAAATCAAGTGCTGTCGGCCCATAACCCCGCCAATTATTCGCGAAAAGCATCGACGAGCACGGATTTTTGCCCGAACATCGGTATGCAGGGGCCTTCGATTGCAGAATACTCGCAAAAATGCACGTCGCCACCACCCCCACATGGCACGAAGCAAAACAAAAGCGCGGCCTAAAAGGCCGCGCGCCATCTTTATTCAGATCTATTTTGCCCGTAACGGCAGTGCCGAGGTGACGCAGGCCCGAGGGCGACCTTCCTTTCCGGCGCACTCCGCAAGACGAAAGAACCCCCGCCGCACGTAGTGCGCAGCGGAGGTTCTTTCATGTCCGAGGACGCGCCGGAAAGGAAGGTCGCCCTCGGGCCGGACAGCTAAGACAGCTTACGCGACGGTGTAAACCCAGTTGTGCTTATCCTCAACAGCACCAGACTGGATGCCCGTCAGGGTCTCGCGGAGCTTCTTCATCACAGGACCGATCTCGGTGTAGCCAGCCGGGAAGGTCACAGTTTCGTCGGCACCGTAGACCTTGTTGTCGATCTCGCCCACCGGGGAGATAACGGCAGCGGTGCCGCACAGACCGCACTCAACAAAGGTGCCGGCCTTGACCTCGGCCCACTCGACGGGACGCTGGTCGACGGTCATGCCCAGGTCCTGAGCAACCTGAACGAGCGAACGGCGAGTGATGGAGGGCAGGATGGAGTCGGTGTGCGACTGCGGGACGACGAGCGTGCCGTCCTCCTTCACGAACAGGACGTTGGCGCCACCGGTCTCCTCGACATAGGTGCGGGACTCGGAGTCGAGATACAGATTCTCGGCATAGCCCTCGCGGTGAGCCTCCATCGTGGGCTTCAGGGACATGGCGTAGTTGAGACCGGCCTTGATATTGCCGGTGCCGTGCGGTGCGGCGCGGTCGTACTCGGAAACGCGCAGCTTGACGGGCTTAAGGCCACCCTTAAAGTACGGACCGACCGGAGTCACGAGAATGCGGAACGTGTACTCAGGAGCGGGAGCCACGCCAATCACGTCACCGGAGCCGATCATAAACGGACGCACATACAGGGTTGCGCCAGAGCCGAAGGGCGGAACCCAGGCGGCGTTGGCAGAAACGACCTGCTTGACGGCCTCAACGAACTTGTCCTTGGGGAACGGGGGCATCTCGAGGCGCTCGGCGGAGTTATACATGCGCTCGGCGTTCATGTCGGGACGGAAGCAGACGATGCTGCCGTCCTCGGCGGTGTAGGCCTTCAGGCCCTCAAAGACCTCCTGGCAGTAGTGGAAGATGCCGCCGCACTCGGAGACGTGCAGGGTGTGGTCGGTGGTCAGGCCGCCCTCATCCCACTCGCCATCCTTCCAATGAGCCTCGTAGCTGTAATCGGTCTTCATGTAGCCAAAGCCGAGGCTACCCCAATCGATATCCTTCTTCTCGACAGTCATATGTCGCTCCTTACATACACGGTTGCATACTCGCGAACCCGCACGCAAGGACCGAAGCCGGCCGCGTCGCAACGCCGCATACCCGGAGCGTAGAGCCGGGCAGGACACGCAGGGCAGCATCAAAGCCGATGGCGCATCGATTCGCATGCAGGTGATTGTACTCCCCGCACGCCTTGGATAAAACGCTTTTCTTTAACTAAGTAAAGTATTTTCATTTGCTTTCAACACAAAAGGCCCGCCATCGAATCCGATGACGGGCCTTGGAATTAACGTCCGAAAACAAGCTCGGACTAGGCGTTCTTTTTACCGAGCTTTGCCTTAACCAAACCGACCACGGTCGGAATGATCGACACGGCGACGATGCCTACGATCAGCAGCTCAAAGTGCTCCTGCACAAAGGGGATGCCGCCAAAGAAGTAGCCCAGCAGCGTAAAGACCGTCGACCAGGTAATGCCACCCAACACGTTAAAGATGACAAAGTTGCGCCAGTGCATGCCGCCCATGCCGGCGATAAAAGGCACAAAGGTGCGGATGAACGGGAAGAAGCGACCGAGGAAGATGGCCAGATGGCCCCACTTATCTAGGAAATCCTCGGACTTTTTGATACGCTCGGGCGTCATGGCCTTTACCTTGCCCGAGGCGATGATCTTGCGGCCAAAGAAGTGGCCGATCATAAAGTTGCACTGATCGCCCAGGATGGCTGCGGCCCATGCGGTGGCCAGAAGCGCCACGATGTTAAAGCCGCCGTTATGAGCAAAGAAGCCCGAGGCAAACAGCAGTGAGTCGCCGGGAAGGAACGGGAAGAACACCACGCCCGTCTCGATAAAGATGATCAGGAACACGCAGCCGTAGGCCATAAGCGGGCCGGCGGCGATCCAGCTGGCGATCGCAGTGCGCGGATCCTTAAGCAGCTCGGCGATAAAATTGATGAAACCCATGAAGTAAAACCTCTCAGTTGTGGGCGCGGATACGTCCAAGTTGACCAGTATACGGTTGCGGCGCGAGCACGGGCCAAACCCCTCAAAAGTCTTACTTCATTACCAGCAAGTTTGCATAACTGACACCTGTCGCCCAAAGCAAAGCAAGATTGCCCTTCCTAATCCCTAGCGAATCGCTATACTTTATTGAATCGCATTGTCACGGCGCTGAGGGAGGGCGGCCGGTGAGCTTTATCAATACCATTCGCGAGGACATCAAGACCGTCCAGGCGCAGGACCCCGCCGCGCAAAACGGTCTGGTCATCTTCCTTTCCTATCCTGGCCTGCACGCCAAGTGGAACCACGTGCCCGAGCACTGGCTTTGGGAGCACGGTCATCGCTCACTCGCCCGTGTGCTCTCGCAAATCACCCGCCACATCACCGGCGTCGAGATTCATCCCGCCGCGCAGATCGGCAAGCACTTCTTTATCGACCACGCCATGGGCGTCGTCATCGGCGAGACCACCATTGTGGGCGACAACTGTGTGCTCTACCAGGGCGTCACGCTCGGCGGCACCGGCAACGAGACCGGCAAGCGCCACCCCACCCTGGGCAACAATGTCACGGTGGGCACGGGCGCCAAGGTGCTTGGCAACATCCGCATCGGCAACAACGTCAAAATCGGCGGCAACTCGGTCGTCGTCAAGGACGTGCCCGACAACTGCACCGTCGTGGGCGTGCCTGGGCGCATCATCAAGCGCAACGGCTGCCGTGTGTTCGAGGAGAGCTTCGACGCCAAGCAGCATCGCGAGTACATGCCCGACGATGCCGCCGAGCAGAGCGCCCTCAACCGCCAGGGCATCACCGAAAACGCCCGTCGCGTCAAGGAACTCGAGCGAGAGGTGGCCGAGCTCAAAGCCCTCGTCGCCAAGCTCGTGGACGAGCGCTAGGGCCGCGGGCAACCGCCACAGCATGAACGCCAACACAAAAGGCGCGCCAGGGAATCCGCCCCCGGCGCGCCTTCTTTTCGATGTGGCATGCGGGGCTGCCCCTTTGTCACCTTATGCGAACTGGCTTAGGTAGAGGTCGGCATAAGCGCCCTCGGCAGCCAGCAGCTCCTTGTGCGTACCCTGCTCGATGATATTGCCGTGATCCATGACCAGGATGAGGTCGGCATCGACGATCGTCGACAGACGGTGCGCGATCACAAAGCTCGTGCGCCCGCGCATGAGCGCATCCATAGCACGGCCGATGGCGAGCTCGGTGCGCGTGTCCACGCTCGACGTCGCCTCGTCCAGGATGAGGATCGCCGGGTTGTTGAGCAGCACGCGCGCGATGGTCAGCAGCTGGCGTTGGCCCTGGCTGATGCTCTCGGCATCGTTAGCCACACGCGTGTCGTAGCCCTGCGGCATAGTGCGCACAAAGAAGTCGACCTGAGCGGCACGTGCGGCCGCGACAATCTCCTCGCGCGTCGCCTCGGGACAGCCGTAGGCGATGTTTTCGGCAATGGTGCCATCGAACAGCCAGGCGTCCTGCAGCACCATGCCAAACTGCTGGCGCAGCTCACCGCGGTCCATACGGCTCGTGTCCACACCGTCGAGGGTGATGCGGCCGCCGTCGATCTCGTAGAAGCGCATGAGCAGATTGATAAGCGTGGTCTTGCCCGCACCCGTGGTTCCCACCACCGCGATCTTTTGGCCCGGCTCAGCGGCAAACGACACGTCTCGCATAAGCGGCTTGTCGGGCGCATAGCCAAAACGCACGTGTTCAAAGACAACACGGCCCTCCGCCTTGCCCGGCAGTTTGGCGGCGGCCGCCGGCAACGGATCGGCCTCCATCTCGGGCTCGTCGAGCAGGTCAAACACGCGCTCCGCACTCGCCAGTGCACTCTGCAGCGAGTTAAAGGTAAACGACAGCTGCGTCATGGGCTCGGACGCTTCATAGATAAACTGGAAGAACGCCTGGAACACGCCGACGGTCATATGACCGGCGACCAACATGCTGCAGCCCACAAGCGCAATCACGATCTGCGCCAAGCGGCCGATAAAGCGCACCGCGGGGCCGACGGCGTTAATCATAAAGTCGGCTTTGGTGCTCACGCGCGCCAGTTCCTTCGAAGCCTCGTGTACCTCGGCAGAGCTCTGACGCTCGCGGTTGAATGCGCGAATCACCAGACGACCCGAATAGCCCTCCTCGACCGCGCTCGTAATCTTGGACACCCACTCCTGGCGCTCGCCCGTCACATCGTGCGTGCGGCGCGACACGACCTTCGTCACCAGCAGCGAAAGCGCCGTAAAGAACAAAAAGACGAGCGTGAGCGGCACGCTAAACACGAACATCACGCTCACGGCGCCCACCACGGTACCGATCGACACCAGCAACTGCAGCAAGCCGCGCTGCATGCTCTCGGACATCTTGTCCAAGTCGTTGGTCGCGCGGCTGACGACCTCGCCGGGACGATGCGCATCAAAGTAGGCAAGCGGCAGACGGTTGAGCTTTTGTGCGATGCGGTTGCGTAGGCGCAGGTTGAGGCGCTCGGCAACGCTCGACATCAAAAAGCTCTGGAGTGCGTAGAACGAGGCGGCGGCGGTCCAGATCATAAAGTAGATGAAGATGGTCCTGCCGCAGTTCTCCCAGGTAATGCTGAAGGTAGCGTTGTTGGCAAACGCCAGCTTCATGTGCCCCCACAGCTCATCGATCACGCGGGCGCTGTAAGCCGGCGCAGCGGTGTTAAAGATGGCATAGAATACGATGCTCGCGAACACGATATAGAAGCGCCAATGGTCGCCGGCGGCCTCGCTCCACAGGCGGCGCACCGTCGCCCAGGTGTCGCGGGGCGTCTCGTCCTCGTCCTCGTCGTCAACGTCGCGCATGCGCTCCGCCTCGGCGCGGGCGCGCTCGTCCTCGGCGCGCTCGTTTTCCTCGTAGAGTGCCTGGCGGCGAGCCTCGCGCTCCGCCGCCGCCTTGGCGGCTTCGTCCAGGCCGGGCGTAGCGCCCGTCTCCTCGACTGTCTCTGCAACCGCGGCGTCATCGGCGATGCCCTGCTTCTTGAGCTCCTCGGTCATGCTACTCACCTCCCTTCATCTGCGATTCCGTGATAGCGCGGTACACCTCGCAGGTTTCCATGAGCTCGTCGTGCGTGCCTAGGCCCACGACCTCGCCGTCTTTGAGCACCACGATCTGATCGGCATGCAAAATAGTCGAGATGCGCTGGGCGATGATGAGCACCGCGGCATCGCACGTCTCGTCCTGCAGCGCATGGCGCAGTGCCGCATCGGTCTTAAAGTCCAGGGCCGAAAAACTGTCGTCGAAGATATACAGGTCGGCGCGCTTCATGAGTGCGCGGGCGATCGCCAGGCGCTGGCGCTGACCGCCCGAGAAGTTCGTGCCGCCCTGGGCCACCGGCGTATCGAGCCCCTGGGGCTGGTCGAGCACAAAGGTGCTCTGGGCAACCTGGAGCGCATGGAGCATGTCAGCCTCGGTCGCGTCTTCGTTGCCAAAGCGCAGATTGCTTGCCACCGTACCCGAGAACAGCCATGCCTTCTGCGGCACATAGGCGATACGCCCGCGGATGTCGTCTTGCGAAAGGTCGCGCAGATCGATGCCGTTCAGGCGAATGGCGCCCTTCGTGGCATCGTGGAAGCGAAGCAAGAGCTTGGCCACCGTTGACTTGCCCGAGCCCGTTGAGCCCACGATCGCGGTCGTCTGTCCGCGGCGGCAGGCAAAACTCAGGTTGCACAGGGTGTCCTCGTCGGCATCGTCAAAACGGAACGACATGTGGTCGAACACGGCCACCGCGTCGGCCCCATCTGCGGACTCAGGCGCCCCGTCGCCCAGCGTAGCCTTACCGTCCACAATGCTCGGCTCGATTTCGAGCACCTGCTGCGCACGGTTGAGGCACGCCGCGGCGCGCGGAAGCGTCAGTACTACCATCTGCGCCATCATCACAAAGAACAGGATCAGAAGCGCGTACTCCAGCACGGCCGAGATGCTGCCGATTTGCATGGCATGGACGCCCACGCGGTTGCCGCCCACCCACAGCACCGCCACCTCGGCGATGTTCATCAAAAAGAAGCTGGAGCTGTCGAGACCCACAAACAGGTGGTTGACCTTGATGGCATTGGCCGCGTAATCGCTAAACACCTCGTCCAGGCGCTGCTCCTCGTGGCGCTCCTTGTTAAATGCGCGGATGACGCGCACGCCCACGATGTTCTCGCGCAGCACCACGTTCATGCGGTCGATAAAGCTCTGCAGGCGCATAAAGATCGGCGCGGCGTTGGCAACGGTAAAGACCGCCGCCACCAGCACAACCGCAACGACCACGCCCAGCAGCGTGCCCATGGCAGGATCGATAAACCAGGCAAAGATGATGCCCGCGACGGCCAAGAACGGCACCGGCAGCACCAACTGAATCGTCTGAAGGATAGCCTGCTGAATCACGTTGATGTCGTTGAGCGAGCGTGTGATCATCGAACCCGTGCCAAAGCGCTCAAAGTCGCTGGCGGACAGCTCGAGCGACTTATCGTAGACGGCGTTGCGGATGTCGCAGGCCACATTGGCCGCCAGACGGGCCGAAAGATAGCAGCCCAGCACCGCGCCGCCGCTGGCCATGCCGGTCGCGATAAGCATGTACAGGCCGTTGCGCAGGATGTAGTCGACATCACCCGTCGTAATGCCCGTATTGACCATGTTCGCCAACATCGTGGGCACGAGCAGCGTACCGACGTTGTCTATCAGCAGCACAAACAGCGTCACCGTAATCAGCCCGCGATACGGCCTCATAAACCTCATTAAGAGTCGCATGTCTCCCCTTCGCCCTTATCGTCAGCCTCGTTCTCGGCGGCCACTTGCCGTTTAAATGCCTCGCACTCTTCATTAAGAACATGGGAGAACTTACCGACCAAGCGCATAATCTCGCGCTGTTCCCACGGCTCGAGCGCCTCGAATGCCTGTTGCTCGGCTTTTTGCGCCGGCAACGCGTAGCGCTTGGCAAACTGCATACCTTCTTCGGTCAGTCGCACAACCTTGTTCTTACGACTGCCCTCGGCAAACTCCAGCGTCGCAAGCCCTCGCGCCCTAAGCGTCTTGATCGCCGAGTTGATGGTCTGTTTGCTGTAGAACCATTCACTCGTCAGCCGACTCACGGCAACGCTTCCGCCCGCTGCACTCGTGTCGACGAGCATCCAGTAGGCGCAGTCCGAAAGACCGCAGGTGCGCGCGAACTCCGAATAGATACGGTCAAGCCCGTTGAGCATCCGGTCGAAATCGACCAACGTAACCGTGCAATCCATCTCTCCCACCATTCGATAGTCCGAGTTTTGACTAATTAGAGTTTCAGGTTAGTCCGAGTTTTGACTATCGTCAAGGGCGGCCGTGCAAGACGTGCGACCTATGCAACATATCGACAAAAAAGACCGCCGGCGCGGGGGCGGCGCCGGCGGTTGCGAGAGAATATCAATTGTTGGCTGTTACGCAGCGACGGCCTCGTAGACCGTGGCGCCCGAGAAGCTGTCGTGCAGGCTCTTGCCGCAGATCCACGGCAGTTCGACGACCTCGCAGACCGTGTTGACCAGCTCGGAGCAGTCAGTAAAGTGGCCCTTATCGTTGAGGGCCTCGCAATCCTGAACACGCCAATAGCCATCGGTGTGCGTGATGTAGTACTCGTGATCGTTGATCGACACGAAAGCGCGCGTCTTGGAACGCAGCAGCTTCAGAAATCCTTCGAAGTCGGTCTCGACGACATCTCCAGCCTGGAACATGATGTTACCTCCTGGCCCGGCGCCACCATGGCGCGTTGATAAACGTTGGCACTCCTTTAGTAAAACCTTTATCAGAGCTTATGCGCGCATCATTTAGGCAAGTGGTAAAAAACCGCAGGGTAGACGGGATAAAACGTTTAATCATCCCACCGGTTTGTCACATTCTGAAGCTACTTTTATGCAAACCTACTTTCCCAATTGGAATCTATCCTTTTGGCCGGGCAATTGACCGTCTATCGTTTGAGCCCGACGGGTATGAACGGGGCATCTGCAACGCCACTACAAGGAGACACCATGGAGACTATCGAAGCGCTCATCCACCGCCGCAGTTGCCGCAAATACAGCGACCGTCCCGTCGAGGCCGAAAAGCTCGCGCGTATTATCGAAGCCGGCCAATATGCACCAAGTGGCATGGGCCGCCAGCCGGTGACGTTTGTCGCCGTCACCGACCCCGCGACCGTCGAGCGTCTCTCACAGCTCAACGCCCAGGTCATGGGCGGCAACGGCGACCCCTTCTATGGCGCCAAGACCGTTGTGGTGGTGCTGGTCGACCGCAGCGTGCCCACGCATCTGGAAGACGGCTCGCTTGCCATGGGCAACCTGCTCAATGCCGCCCATGCACTGGGTGTCGATTCGTGCTGGATTCACCGCGCGCATGAGGTCTTTGACTCGCCCGAAGGCCTGGAGCTGCTGGCCAGCTGGGGCCTGCCCGCCGACGGCAGCCTGCGCGGTGTCGGTCACTGCATTCTGGGCTATGCCGAGGACACGCTACCCGAGCCCAAACCCCGCCGCGACAACGTGGTGTATGTTAGGTAATTAGTTCCGCCGTTCTAACGAACGGCGGACCCGCTCGCAACTTATCTTGCCGATGGAGTTGTCGTCGTTTCGTTCGTTTGAGTCGTTTCGGCGCCGTCGCCCTGTTCGTCCTCGTCCTTTTGCGCGTCGGCGATGGTGGAGGCCGCCGCAACGATACCGCGCTGGGGCGCGACGCCCGTCTGGGTCTGAGCGCCCTCGACAACTTCTGTGCCTGCATGCGCGAGCTCGGGCGATTTAAACACTGCGTCCAAGTTGGCGCCACCGCCGGCGTAGCCAAGCGCAGCGAGTGCGATGACGATCACTGCAACGACGACCGCGATCGGAACATAACGATGCCAACCAGCCGGATTGAGTCCGCTGCGGCGAGCCGCCCCGCGGCTAATATAGCCAAGCGTGCCGTCGTGCTTGAGCTTTGAGCCCACCACGCACTTGCGGCCCCACAACGAGGACTCTGCCTGCATAGCCAAGCGGGCGCTTGCCGAAGGATAGCCGTATTTAGTGCGCTTGAACGAACCATCAAACCCCGAGGCGTGTTTGCCCCACGTCACCGATGTTGTGCGTCGGTTGACCGGCGCGGCACTCCGCCTTCTGCGGCTCGGTTTTGTAGTCTCAGCCATACGCCCCCGCACGCCGTAACCAAATCGAAACAATAACGCTTTGGACTGTAGCACACGCGTCGCGCGCGGTCACGGGCGCCTCGCTCAACGGTCATCGTCCTTCAGCAAGCGCCACAGCGTTGTTCGGCTTATGCCCAGCACCTCCGCCGCACGGGTTCGGTTGCCATGGAGATGGTCTACAACCAGATGCGCGATATCTCGCTCGGTATCGGCCAGCGGTCGCAGGATATACAGGTCGCTGTCGAGCGTCGGGGCGCCAAAGGTTGCGGTTTTAATCACGTCCTCTTGGGCGAGCACTTCCTCCGCCACAGCGCGGTCCACCGTGCCCGGCCCCACCAATATATACAGTCGTTCCGAGACCTCGCGGAGCTGCAGATAATTGCGCGGCCAGCGGTAAGCATCGAGCGCCTTCGTCGCCGCGGCAGACAGCGTGGGCGCTGCCGTCCCAAATGCATCGGCGAGATATTCCAAATAGCGCGCAACCTTCGTCGACGCGGCTCCCTGCTCGACGATTGCCGGCGCCACGCTCACCGCGCAGGCGAAGCGCTCGGTCACAAAGGCGGCTTGATCACTTTCGCTGCCACCCGGCATGTCATTCGCCGTCAGCACCACATGGCAGCGCGTCGCCAACGCGGTGTCGGCCATCGTGGAAACGAGCTCGCGGAGGCGCTGGGGGCCAACCGCATTCCAGCCCTCAATGCAAAGTGTCAGCCCCGTTTGGAACAACGGCGATTCGGCGCTTTTGAGCAGATGGCGCCAACCGCGATCGGTAAGCTCATCGAGCGCGACGGAAACAAAGGGTTGATCGACAAAAGGACCGTCCAGATAGAGGCGCTTGGCGATCTCGACCTGACCCGCTCCCAGCTCGCCCTCGAGCATAAGGGGCACGCCGCGCGCGTAGCTCTCGGCAACCGGTGCAGCCACCGCAGCGGCACCCTCAACGATGCCGTACGCACTCGATTCGTAGCGGGCCTCAACTTCGTCGGCGTTGAGCCACTCGATGCCCGCATGCGCCGCGGCGCCGCGCACCTCGCGGACCACGACAACCCAAAGGCCCCCGCCCTCTTTGTCGGTGGGGCGAACGGTCAGGCTCAGGCGCGTACCCGCACGCCCCATAACCAGACGCGCGCCGTCTCCTATACGGTCGAGGCGCTCGGCAACAAAAGCCGCCACATCCCGCTCAAGCGCCGCGTCACTCATGGTCGAGATCGCGACGTCCCCACGCGCATCGATTGCCAATGCCGAGGCCCCGGCAGCAGCTAGGGCATCGGTCAAGATGTTCAGCTTGGCATCGCTATCCATGATTTGCCCCTGTCCGCAGCGACGTGCAACCGCCGACGGTCGCACGACCAAGTGTTTCAAAATTGAACGATATTGCTCACCAAACACTATAGGGCAGAAAGCGCCGTCCTGCGAGTATAGGTGTTGCCCCGCATCGCCATCCTGGCGGGGCGATAAGAGCTCTTCGGGACTTATAAACCTGCGGACAAGCCATACCCGCAAGAGCTCCTATCGCTCCACCGCAGGCATGCGCTCACCAGCACGCAGCACGCAAATAAGCTACTTCTCTACCAGATTCCCAGCACGTGCTGCATTCCCAAACTCATGCACGCAATGCCAATCCAGCAGCAAAAGCCCAGCGCGATGGGCTTGCCGCCCTTTTTGACCAGCTCGACGATATCGGTATTAAAGCCAATAGCCGCCATGGCCATCACGATAAAAAACTTCGACAGCTCCTTGATGGGCGCCGTAACGGACGCGGGAAGCTGAAGCACCGTGGTGATTACGCTCGCCAGCACAAAGAACAGCACAAACATGGGAAACGCGCGTTTCAACGAGAACGTGCTTTTGGCGTCGCCCCCGGCCTTGCGCGCCAGATGCATCTGCCAGCACGCAAGGACCAACGTGATGGGGATAATGACCAACGTCCTGGTGAGCTTGACCACCGTGGCGCTCTCGAGCACGTTGGCGCCGGGATGCATGCTGTCCCAAGCGCTCGCCGCAGCCGTTACAGACGAGGTGTCGTTGATGGCGGTGCCGGCAAACAGTCCAAAGCCCTCGTTGGTCAGGCCGAGCATGCCACCGAGCGTCGGAAACACGAGCGCCGCGATAACGTTAAACAGGAAGATAACCGAAATGGCCTGGGCAATCTCGCGATCGTCGGCATCGATGACGGGTGCGGTCGCGGCGATGGCCGAACCGCCGCAAATCGACGAACCCACACCCACAAGCGTCGCAATCTTACCCGGCACGTTCATAACGCGGCAGAGCACGAAGGCGATGACAAGAGAGGTCGAGATCGTCGCCACGATAATCGGCAGCGACTGGGCGCCCTTGGACAGAATCTGGGAGAGGTTCATGCCAAAGCCAAGCAGGATAACCGCGTACTGCAAGACTTTTTTAGACGTATAGGTGACACCGGCGGCGAGCTGTTCGCGATGATTCTTGGGAAAAACAAGCGCCAGGACCATGCCAAAGAGGATGGCAAATACCGGCCCGCCGACCACCTCAATCTGTTTGCCGAGCAACGTCGCGGGAATGGCGATGATCAGGCAGAACAAGACGCCTTTCCAGCGCTCGCGTACGATATTTGCCAGTTGCATATGGGATTCCTTCTTTCTCTTTCACGTTTGCGACGGCTTATGATACGGCAACATTGGGCATAGCCTTGCGCAAATACAGACTAAGATGCCGCAATAGTTCTCGGGCGACAGCCGAATTACCCTCCGCGGAGAGCTGATTCGCGGCATAATTAACAACTGACATATGAGTTTGATAGAACAGTTGCGAGGCGCTATGGAAGAATCGATGCACGTCGGCGAGCAGGAAACGAGTCTACAGGACCAGTCCTACCACACCATTCGACGCAAAATCGTCTACCTGGACTATAAGCCGGGCGAAAAGCTGGGCGTCAAGCAACTTTGCGACGACCTGGATATGGGGCGCACCCCTGTGCGCGAGGCACTGGTGCGTCTGGCGCAAGAGGGCCTGGTGCGCACCGTGCCCCAGAGTGGCACCTACGTCTCACCCATCAACCTCACCCTTGCCGAGAGTGCCTGTTACATCCGCGAGCATCTGGAAAAGCAGGTGATTGTGGAGTGCTGTGCGCGCGCCACGTCGGCCGGCATCGAGCAGCTCGACCGCGCCATCGTGCTGCAGGAAAAGGCCATGGCCGAAGAGGATCGCATCGGCTTCTTTTTGAGCGACAACCTCATGCATCACATGATTTTTAGCATCGCATGCCGCAGCACTGTGTGGTCGTGGCTCGAGGAGACCAATGCCGACCTGGAGCGCTTCCGCTGGCTGCGCGCCGCCACGCAGGTTCTCGACAATCAGGACATCGTGAACGAGCACAAGCAGATTCGCCGCGCCATCGCCGGTCGCGACCCCATCGAAGCGAGCTTTTTAGTCAGCAAGCACCTGCATATGATGTTCCGCAACCAAACCGAGGTTCTGGATCAGTTCCCCGAGTACTTCGAGACCAGCAAGCTCCGCTAACCTGCCAAAACCACCACAAAGGGGACAGTCACCTTTGTGGTGGTTTCTCCGTACAAAAAGGCCCGGCTCCGTCTGATGACGCGGAGCCGGGCCTTGGTCGTTAGAACGGCGGAACCAACTACTCGACAGTAACGCTTTTCGCCAGGTTACGAGGTTGGTCGACGTCGCAGCCGCGCAGGATGGCGACCTCGCGGGCGAGCAGCTGCAGCGGGACGCTCGCCGTGATGGGGCTGAACACGTCGCGGACTGCCGGCACGCGGATGATGCAGTCGGCGATCTTGTTGATCTCCTCGTCGCCCTCGGTGGCAACGACGATGACCTTGGCACCGCGTGCCTTGCACTCCATAAGGTTCGACACGGTCTTGTCGTAGGTGGCACTCTTGGTGGCCACAGCGATGACAGGGAAGCCCGGGTCGATCAGGGCAATGGGGCCGTGCTTCATCTCGCCGGCGGCGTAGGCCTCGGCGTGCAGGTAGCTGACCTCTTTGAGCTTGAGCGCGCCCTCGTAGGAAATAGCGGCACCCATGCCACGGCCCACGAACAGCGCCGACTGCGCGTCCTTGCACAGCAGGGCGGCCTCATGCACGGCCTCGGTCTGGGTATCCAAAATCCACTGGATCTGCTCGGCCGTATCGGAAAGCTCGCGGAACAGCATGCGCGCCTGCTTGGTGGTCAGACGGTACTTAACCTGCGCCAACAGCAAAGCCAGCAGCGTAAGGCTCACGACCTGGCCGATGAAGCTCTTGGTCGAGGCGACCGCGATCTCCTTGTTGGCCTTGGTGTAGATGACGCCGTCGCTCTCGCGCGCCACGGGGCTACCCACCACGTTGGTGATGCCAAAGACCTTGGCGCCCTTGATACGCGCGTCGCGAATGGCGGCGAGGGTATCGGCCGTCTCGCCCGACTGGGACACGGCAACGACGAGCGTCGTCGGCGTGATGATGGGGTTGCGATAGCGGAACTCGCTGGCAGCCTCAACCTCGGTGGGAATGCGAGCCCAGCCTTCAATAAGGTTCTTGGCGATGAGGCCGGCGTGATAGCTGGTGCCGCAGGCGATCACGTAGACACGGTCGATGTCGTTGAGCTCCTCGAGGGACAGGCCCAGTTCATCAATGTCGAGCTCGCCGGCAGGCGTCATACGGCCAACCAGCGTGTCGCGCACGACGCGCGGCTGCTCGTGGATCTCCTTGAGCATAAAGTCGGGATAGCCGCCCTTTTCGGCCATGTCCAGATCCCAGTCGATATGGGTGATCTTGGGCTCGACAACGTTGCCGGCCTCGTCGGTGTACTCGACACCCGCAGGCGTGAGCTTGGCAAACTGACCGTCTTCGAGCACCACGACATCGCGGGTGGCATCGATAAGCGCGATCACGTCGGAGGCAACGTAGGAGCCGGTCTCGCCCACGCCGACCACAATCGGAGAGTCCTTGCGGGCGACGGCGATTACGCCAGGCTCGTCGGCGCACACGGCGGCCAAGCCATAGGCACCGACCACGTGGGTGCAAGCCTCGCGCACGGAGGCCATCAGGTCGTGCGTCTCGACATAGGCCTCTTCGATCAGATGCGCGAAGACCTCCGTATCGGTCTCGCTCTTAAAGTGATGGCCGCGGCCCTCCAGCTCCTCGCGCAGCTCGGCGAAGTTCTCGATGATGCCGTTGTGGACGATGGCAATGCGACCGTCGCAGCTGGTGTGGGGATGGGCGTTTACGACGGAAGGCTTGCCGTGGGTGGCCCAACGGGTGTGACCGATACCGCAGGTAGCGTCGCTGTCGATGTTGGAAAGCTCGCTCTCCAGACCCGCGACCTTGCCCACGCGGCGGATGACGTCGAGGTGCGCCGCGGCGCCCTCGCCCACCTCGAGCGCGACGCCCGAGGAGTCATAGCCGCGATACTCCATGCGCTTAAGCCCTGTGACCAGGATGTTCTTTGCAATATCAGAGCCGGTGTAGCCGACAATTCCGCACATAGGATAAATCCCTTCGTTCGCGTGACTGCAAAACGTCCACGCACAGGGGGCGCTGAGACGTATAACGTTCGAGTATTGTACTCACGTAAACGCAATCTGATATACCAGAAGTGGTATCTCAACTTAGATACCACTCGATGCACACATGCCCAAACACCGCGATGGGGACAGGCACCTTTGTGGTGGTTTGGGCTCCAGCGTTTGCCCAGATAAAACCTACCACAATAAACCTGTCCCTAATTGGCAGGTTTTGACACCCTAGGGGCGGGCGATGCTACAATCTGGCTTGTACTTGAAACGCATCAAAGGGGCCGCTATGGCAAAGGTAAAAATCAGCGATGTCGCGCGCGAGGCGGGAGTCTCGCTGGGCACGGTTTCCAACGCGCTCAACCATCCCGAAAAGCTGCGCCCCGAGACCCTCAAGCTCATCAACGAGACCATCAATCGCCTGGGCTACCTGCCCAACCAAAGCGCTCGTCAATTGGCAGGCGGCACCACGAAGTCCTTTGGCCTCGTCCTCCCCCGCCTCGACCACGGCTTTTCGCTCCAAATTGCCAGCGGTGCCCACAACGAGGCACGCAAGCACGGCTATGACCTGCTCATCGCCAATGCCGATAACGACGACATTCTCGAGGATCATTACCTGCGCTATTTTATGGGCACGCAGATGTCCGGCGTCATGGTTCAGCCCATGGCGTCCCCCGACTGGCACCCCGCCATGGCCAAGATGCCCGTGCCGATCGTCCATCTGGACATCCACTGTTCCGAGCCCGGTTATTACGTGGCCGCCGACAACGAGGCACAGGGGCGCATTATCGCCGAGCTCGCCATCGCCCGCGGCGCGCACCATATCACCGTTGTGGGCAGAGCGGCATTCATGCAGCTTACCCTGCGCGTACTTGGCATTCACAAGGCACTCGCCCTGCATCCCGATATCAAGATCGAAGTCATCGACGCCGGCGAATGGAATACCGCTGCCGACGGCTACGGCATCGGTGCCCAGATTGCCGAGCGCTCCGCGGACGAGCGCCCCGACTTCGTGGTCGGCCTCACCGACGTACTGGCCTCGGGCGTCATCTCGGCGCTGGTCGATAAAGGCATCTCAGTCCCCGAGCAGGTCCGCGTGGCCGGCTGCGACGGCAATCCACTTGCCTGGAGCGGGTCGGTCCCCCTTACCACCGTGGCGCCGCCGGGCTACGAAATTGGCCGCAAGGGTGTTCAATTGCTCATGGAGCAAATCGAGAACAAGGCGCCGGCAAAGACCAAGCACGTCCGCATCGGCTCTGCAGCGCGCACCGTCACCGCGGTCACAGCCATCGAGGACATCAACCGCCAAGAACTCGTGCGGCCGTTCCTGCTGGAACGCGCCAGCACCCAGGCAAGCAACCACGCCGAAGCCACCGCCATCAACCTGGGCGCGTATCTATAGCACGCGCGCAAGTATGCCAAGTCGCCGCTTAAGCAAAAGGGGCCCGACCATTGCCGGGCCCCTTTTGCTTAAGCGCAAACGTGGGTAATTGCTCGTTTCAACACCGCAATTGTCTAGAGCACGGCCTTGACCGCCGCCGTCAGATCGAATAGCGTATCGAGCACGGCCTCGCAGCCGTCCACCACGTCCTGCGGCAGCGGCACGATATCGGGGACAGCAAAGACGTGGCAGTCAGCCGTAATGCCCGAGACGCAGCCGTTGCGCGAATCCTCGACCACGGCACATTCCTCGGGAGCAAAGCCCGCGCGCTCGCAGGCAAGCAGATACATCTCGGGGTCGGGCTTGCCGTGCACGACGTCCTCGCCGCAGGTCACCGTTTCAAACTTGTCAAAGAGGCCGACCATCTTAAGGTTGCGTTCTGCCGTGACATGGCGCGATGACGTCGCAAGGCCCACGTGATAGCCCGCAGCCAGCAGCTCGTCTATGCACTCGGCGGCGCCGGCCTTAAGCTCCAGGTCGGTCTTGACCATCTCGTCGCGAATCTCCTTGTGGCGATGATAGAGCGCCTCGGCGGTTTCTCTGCTGCCGTAATGCGCCTCAAGGATGTCCATGACATCGGGCAGTGTGCGACCGATAAATTGATGAATCAGCGTGTCATCAATCGCGACACCCAGCTCAGCAGCGGGCGCTTTCCATGCCTTGATGCCCAAACGCTCGGTATCGACCAGCGTTCCGTCCATGTCAAAAATAACAGCCTTGATCATATCGGTCCCCCATCGACTCTCGCTATCGCATTGCCGCAACTCTACCGCATTTGGCAACTTGTATATAACGTATATACCATATTGCACTTTCGTTACATAGATAGAAGTCTTATGACAAGCAGTCCAGTAGGATTATAGTTTTCGACCGAGTACATATTGGTAAGGATTAATTCATGTTTTCAGACACTACCGCACCCGCAGAGGAGCTTCAAGACAAGCTATCGGCGCTCGAACAGCTGCTTTTGGCATACGGGCGCGTGGCTATCGGGTTTTCCGGCGGCGTTGACAGCAGCTTTTTGGCCGCCGTATGCGCCCGCATCATGCCTACCAATACCCTCCTCGTCCATCTCACCACGCCGCTCATCGGCACACCCGAGCAGGCTTCGTTTGAACGGTCCGTTGACGGGCAAACCAATGAGGGACCGCATTTTAAGCTCCCCGTGCTCAATCTTTCGGTCGATCAGCTGCAGCTCCCCCAGGTAGCCTGCAACGATGCCGACCGCTGCTACCACTGCAAGCGCGCCGGCTTTACCGCCATCGTCAACCACGCCAAGTCGCTCGGCTTTCCCACCGTCATCGATGGCAGCAATGCAGGCGATCGCGGTGACTACCGCCCCGGCATGCGTGCGGCAGAAGAGCTCGGCGTGCGCTCGCCGCTTATGGAGGTCGGCTTTACCAAGGACGAGGAGCGCGAGCTGCTGCGTGCATGGGGCTACCCCGTCTGGAACCTGCCGGCAGGCGCCTGCTTGGCCACGCGCATCCCCACGGGCGAGGAGCTTACGCGCGAGAAGGTTGATTTAATCCGCGCCTGCGAGGATTACCTGCACGATCTTGACCTGGCACAGGTCCGCACACGCCTCGTCGGCGGCTGCATGCATATCGAGGCCGCGCCGGCAGATGTCGCAAAGATTGCTGCCCTCGGCGGTACCGCGGTCAACGATGAGGGAAAGGCCCCGCTGCCTGCCGCTATCGAGTCCGCGCTACGCGAGTTGGGCTGCGGCCACATCTCCCCCGAAGTCACCCCCTACATCCACGGCAACATGAACTTGTAGGTTACGCCGTTTTACAAACGGCGTAACCGCTCGGCGCTGCGCAGGTTCCGGGCACGGCACATTCCTCGGGAGCAAAGCCCGCGCGCTCGCAGGCGAGCAGGTAGATCTCGGGATCGGGCTTGCCGTGCACGGTATTCTCGCCGAAGATCACCGTTTCAAACTTGTCAAACAGGCCGACCGTCTTAAGGTTGCGCTCGGCTGCAACGCGGCGCGACGATGTCGCAAGGCCCACGTGATACCCTGCGGCGTCTCCTGCTAGACTGGTAGATTCCCAACCGTCCATCCAGGAGTCTCCATGTCGCGCAAATCAGCCTACAAACAAGCACTTTCCATCGGCACCGCCGTGGTGCTGGGGTTTGCGCTGTTCACAGGGTCGCTCGACGGAGCTCCCAGGCTGCTCTCGCCGCAAAGCGATGAGCAGGCGGCGGCTCTGGCCGAGAAGCAAAGCGAGAGCCCCAACCGCACCGACGACGAAGCGGACTTGGTCGCCCGGCTCGAATCGGGAACAGCGAGCTCCACGGACTCCGAAGATGATCAGGACTCCGGCGATGGCTCTGAATCCGCCACGACCGACACCGCTGACGATGTCTCTTCGAACGTCACCCCCATCGACGAGGTCGAAAACCCCGATCTTAACCGCGCCCGCGGCGTATATCTCAGCAGCATTCCCGACTACGCCGGCAACCCCTACGTTGCCCTTCGCGCCGACAGCACGCACCCGCTCGGCACGCCGTCGTTCACGCTCGATGAATACGAGCGCGCTACCGAAGAGGGCTGCTTTAAGAAGTTCTCCAAGCTCGACAGCTTAGGCCGCACCCGCAAAGCGCTCGCCTGCGTGGGTCCCGAGTCGCTCGGTCAAGGCAAGCGCGGGGATATCTCGCGTATCCACCCCGCCGGATGGCACCAGCAGCGCTACGACTTTATTCCGGGTCAAAGCCTCTACAACCGCTGCCACCTTATCGCCTGGTCGCTCTGCGGCGAAAACGCCAACCGCAAGAATCTCCTCACCGGCACACGCTATCTCAACGAAACGGGCATGCTGCCGTTTGAAGAGCAGATCCTCGACTACATCCACGACACAGGCAACCATGTGCTCTACCGCGTCACGCCCATGTACAACGAAGAGGAACTCGTCTGTCGTGGCGTGCGACTTGAGGCGCAATCGGTCGAGGACCACGGCAAGACCCTGTGCTTCCACGTGTACTGCTACAACCTGCAGCCGCATGTGCAGATCGACTACGCCACCGGCCGCAACCAGGCATCCGGAGACTAGCGCCGACCGCGCCGACCGTAACCCAAAAAAATGATCCGTTTTCCTCCGTCCCCAAGGGATCAAATAAGGCCGCCCCGGTTACCCAGGGCGGCCTTTACGTCAGCACCTATATTGCAGGCAACGCCACGCGCTACTTGGCGCGGCCCTCCTCATAGCGCTCGACCAGCTTGGCCTGAACGTCATAGGGCACCTGCTCATAGCCCGCGGGCTTCATGGTAAAGTCGCCCGTGCCGCGCGTGATGGAGCGCAGGCGCGTCGAGTAATCCGTCAGCTCGGCGAGAGGTGCCTGGGCGATAACCACGGTATCGCCGCGCTCATCGGTCTCCATGCCCGTCACGCGACCGCGCGAGGCTGAGATGTCGCCCATCACGGCACCGGCGTAGCTCTCGGGGATAGTCACCGTGATTTCCTCGATGGGCTCCAGTACCACCGGGTCGGCATCGGCGCACGCCTTGCGCAGGCCGATGCGAGCCGCCGCGCGGAACGCCATCTCGTTGGAGTCGACGCTGTGATACGAACCGTCGTACACAGCCACGCGAATGCCCGTAAGCGGGTAGCCGGCAATAATACCGTCCTTCATGGTCTCCTGGACGCCCTTGTCCACGGCGGGGATGAGCGAGCGCGGGATGCGGCCACCCACGACCTCGTCAACAAACTCATAGCCGTCGCTCGTGCCGTCGGGCCCAATGAGCGGCTCCACGCGCAGCCAGCAGTCACCGTACTGACCGGCGCCGCCGGTCTGCTTCTTGTGGCGACCCTGGGCGCTCGCCGTGCGACGGATGGTCTCGCGATACGGGATGCGGATCGGTACGCTCTTGGCGGCGACCTTGGTGCGGTCCTCCAGACGGTTGAGCAGCACCGAAACCTGCGCCTCACCAACGGCGGAGATAATGGTCTGGCCAGTCTCCTCGTCGCGGTCGATGCTCATGGTCGGGTCTGCCTTGCAGGCCTTCTCGATAAACGTGTAGAGCTTCTCCTCGTCACCGCGATTCTCGGCCTCGATGGCAATGCGGTACTGCGAGTTGGGGAACTTAAACGCCGCAGCCTCGACCTTGCCGGTAATCGAGAGCGTATCACCCGTCTCGGCCGCCAGCTTGGGCGCCACGATGATATCGCCGGCATAAGCGTGCCCGACCTCGGTCATGTCGCGGCCGCACATCACATACAGGTGAGCCAGACGATCGCTCTTGCGGGTACGCGCGTTGATGAGCTCAAGGCCCGGCTCAAGCGTGCCCGTCAGTACCTTGATAAAGCTGATGCGGCCCTGCTGCGGATCGGTCAACGTCTTAAACACAAACGCCACCGGACGGTCATCGTCACTCGAGATCTTAAGCGAATCACCGTCGATGAGCGGCATCTCGCCGTAGTCGGTCGGCGCCGGGAAGTACGTGGCGATGTCGTCCATCAGCGAGTTGACGCCCTGCTCCTTAATGCAATCGCCCGCAAAGACCGGCACAAAGATGCGCTCGGCGATCGCCTTAGACAGCAGGCCTTCAAGCTCCTCCTGCGTCAGCGTCTCCTCGCCTTCCAAGTATTTCATCATCAGCTCGTCGTCAGCCTCGGCAACGAGCTCGCACAGATGGTCATGGGCCTCCTCGGCCTGGGCACGATACTCCTCGGGAATCTCCGACTCAACGGCCTCGGCGCCGTTGCAGTGGCGCGCCTTCATGCGCACCAGGTCGATGATGCCGTCAAAGTCCTCGCCCTCGCCCCAGGGAAGAGTCACGGCGCCCAGGCGCGTACCAAAGCGCTCCTGCAGCAGGTCCATGGTGGTCGCAAAGCTGGCCTCGGAGCGCGACAGGCGGTTTACGAACACCGCACGCGCCAGACGCAGGTCCTCGGCGGCATACCAGAGCTTAACCGTCGTAGGCTGCGGGCCGGCCTCGGCGTCGACCACAAACAAAGCCGTCTCACAGACGCTCATCGCGGCAAAGGCGTCGCCGATAAAATCGGGGTAGCACGGGGCATCGAGCACGTTGATGCGCGCGCCCTTCCAGTCGATCGGCGCAATGGTCGTCGAGATGGAAAATGCACGCTTGACCTCTTCGGGGTCATAGTCGAGCGTGGGCTTGGTGCCGTCGTGGCCGCCCAGGCGGGCGGTCTTGCCGGAAAGATGGAGCATGGCCTCGGCGAGTGAAGTCTTGCCCACCCCGCCTTGGCCTACGAGCACCACGTTCCTTACGTTACCGGTCTTGGGAGCACCCATGATGACCTCCTTGCAGGGCCGCGCGCAATGCGCGACGCCAACGGGGAGAGTTCGCGGTCGGTGCCGTCCCGGGAGCAGCATGGTCGGCAGCCGAGCCGACTCACCCTCCAAATGTCCTATGCCACCACCCTACCCTCACGGGCGGCTGTCCATGCATACCTTTCGGCACACGTATGAATACAGGCGGCGAGAGGAAGAGGCAAGCTTGTGAGGCAATTATTGAACCCCGTCGATGTAAACAAAAAGCCGTCACAGACCGTAAGACCTGTGGCGGCTTCGCCTCAATTAATAGTTGAGTAAATACCTGAGCCTATCCCTCGATACGGCTCAAGAACTCACGCGTGCGCCGCTCGCGCGGATGGTCGATGACCTGCTCGGCAGGACCCTCCTCGACAATACGACCGCCATCCATAAAGACCACGCGGTCGGCAACATCGCGCGCAAACTGCATTGCGTGGGTCACGATCACCATCGTCATGTTCTGCGCAGCGAGGTCCTTAATAACACGCAGCACCTCGGCCGTCAGCTCGGGATCGAGCGCCGAGGTCGGCTCGTCAAAGAACAGGATCTCCGGGTCGAGCGCTAGGGCGCGGGCAATACTCACGCGCTGCTGCTGACCGCCCGAAAGCTCACACGGAACCTTATTCTCGTTGCCCACAAGCCCCATCTGAGCAATCAATTCATACGCACGAGCTTCCGCCTGCTCGCGCGGGCGCTTAAGCACGCGGATCGGCGCGTCGATGATGTTTTTCATCACGGTATAGTGCGGGAACAGATTGTAGTTCTGGAACACCAGACCAAAACGCGAACGCGCCTGTTTAGGTACATCGCCCTTTTCGTACACCGCGCCCGAACCCGCATCCGTCGCGACGGCAAGGTCGCCAAACGAGAGCGAGCCACCGTCGAGCGTCTCGAGCAGCGTGGCACAGCGCAGCAGCGTGGACTTACCGCCGCCCGAGGGTCCGATAATCGCCACGACCTCGCCACGCTTTACCTCGAGTGAGATATCCTTGAGCACCTCATTGCCGCCAAACGCCTTGCGCGCGTTCGATATATTCATTACCGTTCCAGACACGGGAACCTCCATGTGTTTAAAAAGTCAGCGAGCGTGTGACTGGCGAGACAATGTGCCCCGAAAGAGGAGTGCCGCGTACTTCTGTACGCAAGCGACGGTTTGAGGAGCAGATTGGCCGTCAGGCACGCGCGCAGCGTCGAGCAGTCCGCCGTTCGTTAGAACGGCGGAACGATCTAGTCATGGTAATAGTCCAGCTTCTTTTCGGCAGCGCCCAGCAGCATCTCGACCACAAAGTTAAAGACCCAGTAGATCAGCGCCGCAATCGCAAACGGCACCATGCTCACCTGCGAGGCAACCAGCGCCTTGGCGGTCGAGAACATCTCACCCACGCCAATGGCAAACGCCAGCGACGTGTCCTTGACCAGCGTGATGATCTCGTTGCCCATCGCCGGCAGAATACGCTTGGCGACCTGCGGCATCACGATATACAGAAACGTCTGCATACGCGAATAGCCCAGCACCTCGGCCGCCTCGTATTGACCGCGCGGAATGGACTGCAAGCCCGAGCGATAGATCTCGGCAAAGTAGCCAGCGTAGTTGATGATGAACGCCACGACGCATGCCGTCCATTTGGAATCGGGCGTGAGCGAGATGCCGAACACGTAGTACGGGGCAAAGTAGATCGCAAACATCTGCAGCATAAGCGGCGTGCCGCGCATCACCGAAATGTAGATGCGCGCAATCCAACGCAGCGGCGCAATTTTGCTCATACGCATGAACGCCACGGGGATTCCCAGCGGAATCGACCCGAGCAGCGTCAGCACAAACAGCTGCAAACTGACCAAGAATCCCTGGCCAAGCATCTGCATCATGACTTGGATAGACAACCTACCCTCTCTTTCACAGCAACAGAACAGCAAACCCAATGCTAAAGCGGGTTTTCCAGGTGCCCGGGTTTGCCGTGAAAGAGGAGCGCCGCGTACTAAATGTACGCAAGCGACGGTTTGAACGGCAAAATCGGGTGCCTGGGAAAGCCGCTATTTGAGAACCCAGTTGTCGAAGGAAAGACCGTAATCTGCGTATTTATCGCACAGGTCCTTAACCGTGCCGTCCTCGTAGAGCGCCTTGAGCGACTCGGTTACAGCATCGGCCGACTTGGTGTCGCCCTTCTTAAAGCCGACGGCGTAGTGCTCGCTGGACAGCGGCTCATCAAGCTGCGTGTAAGCATCGGGCTTGGCGGCAAGCTGATACTGGGCAATCGAAAGGTCGCACGCCACGGCATCGACCGCACCGCTCTCGAGCTGCATAAAGGCCGTGTTGTACTCGCCGATGGTATCGAGCGTGGCAAACGTCGCCGCCAGATCCTTCTGGTCACCCTCGAGCACGTCCTGCGCAGCGGAATCAGTCTGGGTAATCACCGTCTTGCCGGCAAGATCGTCCCAGCTCTTGATACCCGCGTCCTTCTTGACCACGAGCACCTGCTCATTGAGCATGTACGGCTCGGAGAACGTGTAGTCGTCCTCGCGACCCTCCATGGTAAAGCCGTTCCAGATGCAGTTGATGGCGCCTGAGTTAAGCAGTGTATCCTTGGCGTCCCAGTCGATGGCCTCGTATTTGACCTCCCAGCCCTGCTTATCGGCAACAGCCTTGGCCAGATCGAGATCAAAGCCGGTGTACTCGCCATCGTCGCCCACAAAGCCGTACGGAGGATAGGACTTATCAAAGCCCACCACGAGCTTCTTGGACTCCGCAGCGCCCTTCACATCCTTGGCCGCGGCAGAACCAGCAGCGGAGCCCTTGCCGGCTCCACCGCCGCAGCCGACAAGACCAAGGCCAAGCACCGTGGCAAGCGAGCCGGCTAGACCAACAAACTGACGACGAGACATATCGGTATTCATGGTATTCCCCCTTGGTGACACTTTAGTTAGGTAAAGTGAGTCATGTAACGTCCAGAATCATACACTTTACCTTGATGGAGCACAAGGTTGGGGTTGCCCGGCGCGGGCGGGGAGCGGCGCGTAATTAAGTTTCCTGCTCTACAGTCCTGCGCAAGACGGAAAGCACATTAAGTGCTTTCCTTTGCGTGCGGAACTCGCGATAAACTTAATTACGCGCCGCTCCCCGCCCGCGCCGGGCAAACGTCGTTGGGCTTATCACTGACAGGAAATGGACGCTTGCATATCGCCCGCTGGCTTGGCACGGTACAATGCTTGCAGCTTTTAATTCATGAATTAGTGGAGTTATTGATGGCAGAATCTCGTGCGGAGCGTAGGGCTCGTCGTGCTTTGGTGGAAGCGGCTGAGGGGTCAAAGGAGGAGAAATCTTCTACGAAATCCAAGTCTTCTAAAGCTGCAAAAAGCAAATCGACCAAGAGCAGGGCTAAGACCAAGCGTTCTGGCTCTCGTCGGAGCGAGGACAAGGCATCTCAGACTCGCTCCAAGCGCTCGCATAAAGATCCGGTTTCGTCTGCGCGTAAGGCTGTGGACCCCAAGTCTCCCTGTTCGATCATGAAAGCTTGTGGTGGGTGTACGGCGCTCAATCGTCCTTATAAGAAGCAGTTGGCGGCCAAGCAGGCTGCTATGGAGGAGCTGTTTGCTGAGCTCTGTGAGCGCGAGGGTGTTGCCGTGGATCCCATTCGCGGTATGGGCGTCACCCTGGGCGACCCGGGTAAATATTCTGCGCCGCGTGGTTTTCGTCATAAGGCTGCCACTCCGTTTGCTCCCGGCAAAGAGGGCGCTGTCCGCTGCGGCTTTTTTGAACGTGGGACGCACAGGATCGTTGCTGTTCCTGAATGCCCTGTCGAGGCGCCGGGCACTCGTCAGATTCTCAACGGCATCGCTCGCGAGGCCGAACGTCTGCATATTCCTGCCTTTAACGAAGACAAGCATCTGGGGCTGCTTCGCTATGCCGTCGTTCGCTGCGGCTGGCGCACCGACCAGATTATGGTCACCCTCGTGACCGCTCAGCGCGACCTGCCGCATGCGCAGGAGTTCTTTGAGGCTGTCGCCGCACTCGATCCGCATATCGTCACCGTCGCTCAGAACATCAACGGTCGCCCCGGCAATGCCATCTTGGGTGAGGAGACTCGAATCGTCTATGGCGCCGAATGCATGCGCGACCAGCTGCTCGGCTGCGAGTTCGATATCTCCCCTACCGCGTTCTATCAGACCAATCCGCAGCAGACCGAGCTGCTCTATCAGCTCGCGATTGACGGCATGAATTTGCAGCAGGGCGACGTACTCATGGACGCTTACTGCGGCAGCGGCACCATCGGTCTGTGCGCAGCTAAAGATGCCCAGAACAAGGGTATCGGCATTATGCTGCTCGGCGTGGAGCGCAACACGGCAGGCATTGCCGATGCGCGCCGCAATGCCGAGCTCAACGGCCTCACCCGCAGCGCTTGGTTTATGGCCGACGACGCCACCGATTACATCCTGGACGCCGCCGATAACAACGAGCGCGTTGACGTTCTCTCCATCGACCCGCCGCGCGCCGGCTCCACGCCCGAGTTTCTTGAGGCCGCCTGCGCTCTTAAGCCGCGCCGCATCACCTATATCAGCTGCAATCCCACCACCCAGGAGCGCGACCTACACCAGCTCCTCGACGGTGGCTACCGACTGCTCAAGATCACGCCGGTCGACATGTTCCCTCATACCGACCACACCGAGACTGTCGCGGTCCTCGAGCGCCGCTAATCTACCCCGGTAGATTTTTGGGACAAGAAGGGGGGCGGCCCGTCTGGACCGCCCCCTTCACTTGGTTTATGAACGCCGCTACATGCCCTTGCGCAGGTCGCAGACGCCGGCTGCCGCCATCTCGCGAAGCAGCGTCTCGCGGTCGCGCGTCACGATCAAATCCAGTGGGAAGTGAATCTCGTCGAGCATCTTGCGGGCGTGGTCGAGCTTGCCAATGGCCATGCCAATGTGGGCATCGGTCGACACGCCAATGCCCACGCCCAGCTCGGCGCAGCGCTCGGCGATCTTGCGGCACACGTCCCAATGCTCAGCATCCGTGCCATGCTCAAGACTATGGTTGTTGATCTCGATGATCTTGTGCTTGGCCTTGGCCGCCAGCAGCACCTCATCGATATCATACGGCACGCCCGAGCGCCCCGTATGCCCCAGCATGAACACCTTGGGGTGCTCCAAGGCATTGATGTACATCTGGGTCGTCTGGGCGAGCGTCGCGCCTTCGGCAAACTGCGGGTTATGCACGCTTGCCACCAAATAATCCAAATTACGCGTCACCAAATCGAACAGCGAATGCTCACGACTATACGAATCGCCGGCGATATCGAGCGAAACGGGAATGTCTTCGCCAAACAAGCTGCCGTCCAGCGAAACGATATCGGCCTCGGCGCCGCGAAGCACCAGCACGCCGCTCCAAATGCGCGGCCAGATATCCTGGTTAATAAAGAACTGGAAACTGCGCAGGTCATTGGGGCAAGGCGTAACCATCGAGCTTAAATGATCGGCAGAACCGAGCACCTGAAGGCCGCGCTCTGCCGCCCAATAGATGTTCTCCTCAATGGTTGAGTACGCATGCGCGGAGAACATCGTATGAGTATGGATATCACAAGAAAGCAGGTAGGGCATCGGGTCTCCTTGTCCAGTATGGCCGTCGCGTATATTCATTGTACGCATAGCTTTCGGCAGTCGTAAAACTGCTTCATCCCAATCACACAACGACATAGACAACGGGGTCTGGCTTAGCACCAAACCCCGTTTCACGTAAAACATTGTAAGCAGAGCGCTTTACTTTCGACGATATTCGTCGGCCAGTTGCTTCCAGGCAGGCAGCGAGTTGACGATAGTCTCGTAGCTCACGCAGTAGCCAAGGCGGAACCAGCCCGGCATGCCAAAGCTATCCGAAGGCACCGCGAGCAGCTCATACTTCTTTGCGCGCTCGCAGAAGGCGTTCGCATCGGGCTCCAGGGCCTTCACCCACAGGTAGAACGCGCCATCCGGCTCAACATACGTGTAGCCGTACTCCGTTAATGCGTCGGTAAGCGCCGTGCGGTTGCGTGCATAGGCCTCAACGTCACTCGGCTCATCGATGCAGTCGATAATTACGCGCTGGAAGAGCGCCGGCGCGCACACGAAGCCCAGCGTACGGGCGGCACCGGCAACGGCGGGCATTAGACGAGCCGCCTGAGGATTCGTATTGGGAACCAGGATCCACCCCACGCGCTCGCCCGGTAGCGAAAGCGACTTGGAATACGAGTAGCACACGATGGTGTGCTCGTAGATCGATGGCACCCAAGGCACCTCGGCGCCATAGACAATCTCGCGATACGGCTCGTCCGAGATAAGCGTGATCGGGTTCTCGGGATCGCGCTGAGCGTTGGCCTCGCGCAGAACATTGGCCAGTCGCGTCAGCGTGTCGCGCGTATATACGGCACCGGTCGGATTGTTGGGCGAGTCGATGATGACGGCTGTCGTCTTATCGGTAATCGCCTTAAGAACGTTGTCTACGCTCAGCTGGAACGTATCTTCATCGGCGAGCGCCTCGACACACGTACAGCCGGCCTTCTCAATCCACACACGATACTCCGGAAAGTACGGGGCGATAACAATGACCTCGTCACCCGGGTTCGTAACGGCATTGAGCGTACAGGTGAGCGAAGCCGCCGCGCCCACCGTCATAAAGACGTCCTTACCCTCATAACTCGTACCAAAGCGGCGGTTGAGCGATTCGGCGACGGCCGCTCGACATTGCGGCAGGCCCGGAGCGGGCGTATAGCCGTGCAGCTGGTCACTCGGCAGCTCCAAGGCCTTCTTAATGGACTCCGCCACGGCAGCGGGCGCCGGAACGCTCGGGTTGCCCAGCGAAAAATCGAATACGTTTTCCGCACCGATCTGCGCCTTGCGCTCAAGGCCATAGCTAAAAATTTCGCGGATGATGGAGCTCTCTGCACCGCGAGCATACATGGTTTCGTTGATCATCTGTTCCCCTTTCGCATAGGCGGTATTGTACGCTTTAGTCGGGCAAAGCGCCGCAGCAATGTTGATTGGGGACAGACTTAAATGCGTGAAAACACTCATTTAAGTCTGCCCCCAATCAACAAAGAAAAAGCCTCCGCAGGTTTCCCCGCGGAGGCTTTAGCCACAAAGACTATTTGTCGTCGTCGATGTCAGCACCGGCATTGACGGCACGGTCATCGCCGGCATCATCGGATGCGGCTTCGGTATCCTCCTGCATGGCCGCCTGCGCAAATGCCGCGGCGTCCGCCGCCAGCTCCTCCTCGCTCATGCGAGGCGCACGCTTCTTGGTCGGCATACCGGCCGCCTTGGCATTGCGCTCCTCCTTGGCCGCCAGGATGTCGCCCTCGCACTCAAGGTAGGCATCCCACTCGTTGTCGAGCAGGGCGTTCACGGCGTCGCCTTCGACGGTCTCGCGCTCAAGCAGCACCTTGGCCATCAGATCGAGTTGATCGCGGCGGGCATCCAAAATCTCGACCGCACGGCGATGGGCCTCGCGCATGATGCGCTGGACCTCGATATCGATGCGGCGTGCCGTCTCCTCGGAGTAATCCTGGTGATCGGCGTAATCGCGGCCCAGGAATACCTGATGCTGCGCCTCACCAAACACCTGCGTTCCAAGCTCCTCGCTCATGCCCAGGCGCGTGACCATCTCGCGCGCCATCTTGGTCGCGCGTTCCAGATCGTTGCTCGCGCCCGACGTGATGTCGTCGCACATGAGCTCCTCGGCAACGCGACCGCCCAAGAACACGGCAAGCTCGTCGAGCATCTCGTTCTTGGTCTTGAGGAAGTGGTCCTCCTGCGGAAGCTGCAGCGTGTAACCCAGCGCCTGGCCGCGGCTGACAATCGAGATCTTGTGAACCGGATCGGAATGCTCCAGGATGTGGCCCACCAGGGCGTGACCGCTCTCGTGGTAGGCAATCGTGGTGCGCTCGGCCTCGGTCATCACGCGACCTTTGCGCTGCGGACCGGCGATCACGCGCTCCATCGACTCCTCGACCTCGTCCATCGAGATCACAGAACGATGGCGGCGGGCAGCCAGCAGCGCAGACTCGTTGAGCAGGTTCGCCAAATCGGCACCGGTAAAGCCAACGGTCATCTGGGCGAGCTTCTCAAACTTCACGTCCTCGTCCATCGGCTTGTTCTCGGCATGCACGCGCAAGATCTGCTCGCGGCCCTTCACATCCGGACGGTCGACCGTAACCTGACGGTCAAAACGACCGGGACGCAGCAATGCCGGATCCAGGATGTCAGGACGGTTGGTCGCAGCGATCAGGATGACCGACTCGCTCTCCTCAAAACCGTCCATCTCGACCAGCAGCTGGTTGAGCGTCTGCTCGCGCTCGTCGTGACCGCCGCCCAAGCCAGCTCCGCGCTGACGTCCCACGGCATCGATCTCATCGATGAAGATGATCGACGGGGCCTGGGACTTGGCCTCCTTAAAGAGGTCGCGCACACGGCTGGCGCCGACACCCACGAACATCTCGACAAAGTCGGAACCCGAGATGCTAAAGAACGGCACGCCCGCCTCGCCGGCTACAGCCTTGGCCAGCAGCGTTTTACCGGTGCCCGGAGGGCCCACCAACAACACGCCGCGCGGAATCTTGGCGCCCAGCTTGCGATAGCGGTCCGGATCGCTCAAAAAGTCACGGATCTCCTCGAGCTCCTCGACCGCCTCGTCCACGCCGGCAACGTCTTCAAACTTGACCTTGGGGCGCGTGGCCTCGTTGGTCTTGGCGTTGGTCTTGCCAAACTGCATGTTCCTGTTGTTGGCGCCCATCATCTGGCGCATAAAGTAGAACATGATGGCGATCAGGGCGATCGTCGGCAGCACGCTCATCGCCAGGTCGCCCCAAAAATCGGGATCGTTGGTGTTGACGATGTACTTGGTATCGGGGTGCTCCGCCATAAGCTCGGCAAGCGAATCGGAGCCGACATAGGTCGAGGAGAAGCTCTTGAGCTCGCTCGTATCGCCCTTGTCCTTCTTCGTCTTCCAGTAATGACCCGTCACGCTTCCGTCTTGAACCGTATAGGTCAAATCTTCGACACGGTCCTGCTTAATGGCGTTGACCATCTCGCTCGTCGCGAGCTTTACGGTATTGCTGGAATTGGCAAAGCCGGAACCCATGTTAAAGAAGGCGTAGCCCAGGAGCGCGCAAGCCAAAATAAAATACAGCCAGCCCGTACGCGTGGGCTTCTTGCCTCCGGGCATCCCCGGGATCTTAGGCTCCCGGGGAGTCTGGGAATTGTTATCGTTACGGTCGTCGGGCATCTTACGAATAAACCTCCGGTTTCAAAATGCCCAGATACGGAAGGTTACGATAGCGCTCGGCATAGTCGAGGCCGTAGCCCACCACAAAGGCATCGGGGCAATGGGTTCCAACATACTTGGGCGTGATGGCCGAGGTACGGTCCTCAACGTCCTTCCACAGGAAGGCGGCGACCTCCAGAGAAGCGGGCTTGCGGCTCTCGAGGTTCTTCATCAGATACTTGAGCGTCAGGCCCGAGTCCAGAATATCCTCGACGATCAGCACGTCGCGACCGCGGATGTCGATATCCAGGTCCTTAATGATACGCACGATACCCGAGGACTTCACACCGTCGCCATAGCTCGAAACAGCCATGAAATCGATGTTGGTCGGCAGCTCGATCTTGCGCATCAGGTCGCCCATAAAGACCACGGCGCCGCGCAGGACCGCAATCAGCACCAGATCCTTACCCGCGTAGTCGCGAGTAATCTGCTCGCCTAGGCGAGAGACGATACCGTCGATATCCTCCTGCGTAAACAGAACCTTCTCGATATCCGGATGTTGAGAAGCCATGACAACCCTTTCTTGTGCTTATCGCCCACACACCGCCGTATGGACGCGAACTTCACATTCTAGCAGCGCACGGGGTATATTTTCCAGCCCGTACGCCATCAGCGCGGGAATACCGTCAACGTCGCACAGAATAGCTGACGTGGGACGCTATTCCGCATCGGCCACACGAAGCAGATACGCCACGCGCGTTGCGGCCGTGCATTTAAAACGCTCGTCCGCGCGAACGCCTGCGACCCATACCACGGCACCTCCCGGAGCCGTTCTCACCACAGGAACGCCCGCACGCTCAGAAACGGGAATACGAGCCTCGTTGAGCAGGTCGGACACCTTCTTACTTCGCCCACTCATGCCCAACGGACACATCACATCCCCCGGCGCGGGACCGTCTACCCACAGACGCGCCAAACGCGCCTCGGCGGGAATCTCCCCGCGCGAGCCGGTGAGCATCCGTTCGTTATCGCAATCGGCAAAGCCCAGCGTCGCGGCATCCACCATAGCGGCCACCCCTCCGGCACCCGCGAGTTCGCGGGCACGGCGCACAATATCACACCCCGGCTCGACGGCCATCGTCTCTGCTACCAGGATGCGGCCCGCCCCCAGCGGCAATCGACCGGGAATGGTGACCCAATCGGCAACTAACCCCTCGCGCGCCGCCGGGGCCTTGAATGACAGCATGCCAAACTCCACGCGCGCATCGATTCCCGCCGGCAGCGTGACCGAACCCGAGCCTTCGGCGACACAGGCGAGCACGCGCTCCACATGCCGCATCTCCGGGCGCGCGTCGGGGTCAATACGCTTAATTGCCAGTCGCACCATGCGCCGAGCAATCACCACCTCGGCCGCGGCCAGTCGGCGAGCGTCAAGGACCAGTGCGCCCGCCGCCTCCTTACGCAGGCAGCTTCGAAACGCCTGCGCGGAAAGCTGGGAAAGAAAGGCATCCTCATCGCCTAAGATCTCGCAGGCGGCGCCAATCGTCTTGCAGACGCTCGCGTTGCGCTGCGCTACCACCGGCATTACTCGATGGCGCACGTAGTTACGCAAGTACGACACGTCCTCGTTGCTCTCGTCCTCTCGCCACGGCTGACCATGCACCTGCAGATAGCCAACGAGCTCATCATGAGTCAGGTCGAGCAAGGGACGCACCACGATATTCCTCCGGCGAGGAATGCTCGATAGACCAGCGGGCCCCGAACCCTTAATCGCGTTCATCAAAAACGTTTCCGCGCGATCCGAAGACGTGTGTGCGGTGCAGATACGAGCCGCCGTTCGCGGTGCCCCCGTCTGGGCGCAGAGCTCGCGAACATACCTCCGTGCCGCGGCATAGCGCACCTCGCGGGCAGCCGCCTCGATATTGCCCGATTCATCATCAAAATAGGCATGCTCAACACACAGCGGCAAGCCATATTGTGCGCATAGGCCGCGCACGAAGGCCTCGTCGCCATCGGATGCCTCGCCGCGCAGATGATGGTTCACATGCAGCACGTGCAGTCGCTCGCGCGCGATGGGGGCCACACCACGCCCATCCAGAATATCCAACTTTGATGTGCATGCCATAAGGAGCAAAGCCGTCGAGTCCGCACCACCTGATACCATGAGCACCACGGGGGCAGCCGTCTGCCGCGTTGCCAGGGCTTTATCATCGGCCCACGATGCAGCATGGTGTCCATAATGCTGAGATACCGTTGGCATTTGCTTCCTCCTCTATTCGTTCGCACCCATTGTATCCTTTGGAATCTTATGTCTCGTCTGCACCTTCATATCCTTGGCAGCGGCTCAAAAGGCAACTGCGCGCTCATCGAAGGCCCCCGGGGGCTCATCATGATTGACGACGGTCTTTCTCGCCGCGAGACATTAAAGCGCATGGCAGAACTGGGGCTCTCGGCAGACAACGTCTCGGCTCTTCTCATCACTCATGAGCATAGCGATCACATCAAGGGTCTCGAAGTCTGGTGCAAGCACTGGCACGGCCCCCTCTATGCCAGCAGGGGCACACTTTCGATCAAAGAAAATCTTTCACATCTGCCTGTCGAGGATTTCGATCCCGGTGACACCCTATCCATTGCCGGCATCCACGTGCAAACCTACTCAACATCACACGATGTCATCAATCCAGTCGGCTATCGATTCGATGCCCTCGATGATTCAATCGGCTTTGCCACCGACACCGGAGAGCTATCGAGCCAGGCCATGAACACCCTCAAAGATTGTCGAGTCCTCGCGCTCGAAAGTAACCACGATGTGACCATGCTGCGCGAGGGAGAATATCCCCGCTTTCTTCAGGAGCGCATCCTGTCTGCAAGGGGGCACCTCTCCAACGACCAAGCCGCCGAAGCCGCGCGCGAACTTGTTACCGATCGCACCGAACAGCTCATTGCCATGCATATCAGCCAAGATAACAATCGCCCGAGCCTTACCGTCAAAAGCTATGCCAAAGCTCTAGCCGCAACCCTGGATGACGAGGTCGGCAGCTCCGCCACCCTTCTCCAAGGATCGCGAAAACTCTCGATACGCCCCGCAAGCCAGCATAGGCCAGCAACCATTCAATAGACTGTCCTAGACAGCAAAAGGGGCCGGGAATCGCTTCCCAGCCCCTTTTGTTATCTCTTAATAGCACAGAACGCCAACGAAGTTAGTCGATGGAGATCTTCGTAACGTTCTTCTTCTCGACGATCTTGGGAACCGTAACGGTCAGGATGCCGTCAGCGTACTTAGCCGAGAGGCCCTCGCTCGAAGCGTCCTTTAGATACACGCCACGCGTTGCGCTGTACGAGCTGAACTCCTTCTGCAGGAAGTTCTTGCCCTCGTTCTCCTCGTCTTCCTCGACATTCACGCTAATGGACAGACGGCCCTCGTTAAGCTCGACATCGATATCGTCCTTGGCGACGCCGGTAAGATAAGCCTTGACCTCATAGCCATCGCCCTTATCCTCAACGTCAACGGGGAACGCCTTAGAGGCAATCGAGCCGTTCGCTAGGTCACTCATATCATCAAACAGATCGAACAACGAGCTTACGGAGGGACGAACGCCAAAAACCGAACGATAAGGAACCATGCTTGCCATGTTTACCACTCCTTTATAGGACTGCCGAGTCATCTTCTAGGTGACTGGGACTTCTTTTGACGCTCTTATATATGCCCACCCGGTGCTCATATATACATTGACTATAAAGTTTTTTGAGTACAGTACTATAAGCTTATCTAAGTGCATATGACTCAGGTTTTAGGAAGGTTAAGGTTCTTTGAACCAGAGCTTAAATAACGAGTATGTCCACAGCTACAAATAACAAGGGGCTTACAATGAGCGCGTACACGTTGTTGGTAACGAGCTAAAGGGCATCATGGACGACCAAAACCAGAACAATATGTTTATGCCGACGCGGGGGGAAGATACTTCCACGCAGCCGCCACGGTTCCGTCGCCCTCACATCTCGCAAGAGCCCATTAATGATCCAGAGCCAGAGTATGTGACGAGAAATCGATATCAAACGCTCGAGGATGCCCAAACGGGACGTAAGCATACGGGCGTCGCATCGGGCGATCCCGTATATCTGAAAGATGCACCGTTATCAAAGAACAGTGCAATCAATAACGACCCGACGAAAGCGCCCGCAACTCGGCAGCAAAGAGGTCCTCGACCTAAGCAAACCTTAACGCATTCGGCTCGTTATCTCGAGACGCCAAAACAAGGGAAAACGATCTTCGTTTCATCAAGTAAACGACGTAAGCAGCATCGACTCCAATTCCTGCTTTTGATCATTGTGGTCATAGCAGTTGCCCTTGTGATTCGATTTATTGTCTTTAAATAAAAGCTCATTACCCATAAGCCCAACCGGGTTACAGGTGAAATGCAACTATATTGTGATGTATTAACGCAAAAAAGGGGGAGGCCGCGAGGCCTCCCCCTTCTCAATTCAGGC